>CAYNUJ010000028.1:16164-23941 GCA_964400095.1 uncultured Melioribacteraceae bacterium | reverse complement strand
TAGTGCCGATTTTTTTCTTTCCGCTTTCGGAAATTGAGTCGAGCAATTTATGATACGGCATAATAAGATGGGCATTTTGACTAATAAATAATCTGCCGTCAAAATCGATATCGTATTTTTTAAGGAATTCAATTTCATCGAGTAAAGCTTGGGGGTCTATAACCACTCCGTTTCCGATGACGCATGTAACGCCCTTCCGCAGAATACCGGAAGGTATAAGATGAAGAATGAATTGGTCTTCTCCAATCTGAATGGTATGTCCCGCATTTGCTCCGCCCTGATAGCGGGCTACAATATCGTAATGTCCGCTTAAAATATCAACAATTTTGCCTTTACCTTCGTCGCCCCATTGGCTGCCCACCAAAACCGTTACGCTCATAATATCAACTTTCTCCTTTAATTAAGACAAAATAAAACTCCGAATATAATAAATAATCGGAGTTTGAGATTATATGGAAAAAAATTATTCTGAAAAACTTTTAACGGCTTCGTCAACCGAATTGAAGTTATCGAATATTGTAATAAGTTTTGTAATTACTAATAAGCTATTTATTTTTTCTGTGGCTCCGGCTAGAACAAACTTTCCGCCTCCGTTTTTAATTGTTGTGTATCCGGAGATCAACATTCCGAGTCCGGAACTATTCATAAATTTGACCCCGGAAAGGTCAACAACTATATTTTTTTTCTCTTCGTCGAGTAATTTATGAAGAAGTTCGCTGAATGCCTGAGTGTCCGGTCCGCCCATTACGTTCCCTTTAAGAATGATAACAACAGCCGAATATTTTTCTTCGGTTTTGATTTTCATAATAACTCCTTAGTATATATTATATAAACTTATAATTCAATTCTACTGAATTTTTTATTTAAAGGTAATAAATAATTATATTACTGCACAAATTATTGAATATCAAGTTAAAAAGAAAGAATTTTTATCAATAAAACTTAAGAAAATTATCAGGGAACTAAAGAAATCGATATACCGTCTAAAAAACCAAACTCTATGAAAGATAAATCGGGAAGTGATTCCAAACAGCAAGTTCACGACGAAGATTTTGCCATAATCACCCGTTTCCAGCAGGGCGACGAAACGGCGTTTAGAGAGCTTGTATTAAAACATAAAGATAAGGTGAGAAATTTGGTTTACTTAACGCTCGGAGATAACGACTATATAGACGATATATCCCAGGATGTTTTTATAAGTACATATCATAAATTAAATGATTTCAGGTTTGAATCTAAATTTACGACGTGGCTTTATAGAGTGACTGTAAATAAATGCCGGGATTATCTGAGAAAAAAGAAAGTAAGATCAATTTTCACACCGCTGAACGAAGACGTACATCAGCAGAGCGGCAGAATGCGCAGCGATACGATGGACGTTCCCGGATTTGTTCGGAAAGCGATTGCGAAACTTCCCGAAAAACTTCGCGTTCCGCTTATTTTAAGGGATATTGACGGATTTAGCTACAAAGAAATTGCCGGAAAATTAGAAGTCGAAGTCGGAACGGTTAAATCCAGAATTTTTAGAGCGCGAGAGAGTTTGAAAATTATTTTAGAACCGATGCAAAAAGAATTGGGATATTAAAATGAGTTCAATAGAGGATAAACAAAAAAAAATTATTTGGATCGCGGGCTTAACGGTTCTTACAATTACGTTAATGATTTATTTTCGGTATCATCCCGATAGGTTCGGCGGAATTGTTGAGAATACTCAAAAAAATTTATTGGAATTTTATACGAAAAATTTGCAGCCGATTTTTGGTCAAAACCAATTGACGAAAAGTGAAGTGTTTAATTTTGCCGCAGAAGGCAGTCTCCCGTTAAATCCGGAAAAAAATAAATTTTTGCGCGTCGGCAGCGACCCTTCCGGCAGACATTTTTATGAAATTGTAAATAAAAATATCCGCCGGCAGCAATATTATTCGGATTATGTGAACCGGAATAATCTAAATGAAAATCAGAAAAAGGAGCTCGACTCTCTGCTCGATTCCTATGAGCCGGATATTTATGAGGCGGTATTCACGAATAAGAAGAATGCTCTTGCGGTAAATAAAGACCTTAAAGACGTGCTTGCGGCGCTGCGTGTGGATTTGAAACGTTTCGATTTTTCTCTCCCTAAATTCACTGGGGAGCTGAACGAAGAAAACAAATCGGTATTAACGGATTCCCTTGAAAGCATCGTTAAGTATTTGCGCAGCATCGACAAAAATAGGTTCATAATTATTTCTCCCGATACAATAATGGAAGCAATAAGTAAAATTGATTTCAGTAAATTTCATGAGTTGAATTCCAGCCGTTCAAAGGAATCTTTAATGGAAAATTTCGACTCTAATTCCCCTTTCGGTTCTTTGAAATTCACTTACCCTGCGGACGATTCTAACGATTCGCTCGCCGGTTTAAGAGTTTCAACGGACTCGGGAAACATAAAAATTTATTTTCAAAGCTCGAAACCGAATTTTACCGGTCATATGAATAATCTTTTAAAATTAAATATTGCCGATTCTTCAAATGGCGCGGTATCGCTGGCTTTTTCGGCGGATACTTCAAGCGGCTCTTTTGGATTGTCGGTTACTAAAACGGACAGCGATTCAAGCGTATCCGTTAATATTCAGTTCAATTTAAATAACCTCGCGGAATTAATCGGCTCCGGTTTATCGCTTATGAATAACGGAACCGAGCAGGACCCGGACGTAGTAGAAGCTAAAATTGATTCGTTAGCGCGGGCATTTAAATTTATGTCCGTCGATTCAACCAAGCGGTATAGCAAATTTAAGCGCTTGAAAAAGAGAATTCAGAAAATGAAGAATAAATATTAATTCCCCGGTCAAAATGGATTTCCCATTGTTGAAATTAAATAGCGCCCGAAAACTTGAGAACGCGATAATATATTCTGTTTTGGTGTTTATTATAAAAATTATTTTTCCTAACGCCGAAAATTTCATCTCTCTCTTTTTCAATGAACTGCTTATATTCGGCGGACTTTTCATTTGGTACATTTACTTGATGGATAAGATTAAGGGGAAATCGGAAAGCCCTTTGTCGATGGTCATTAATATTGGAATTCTGGGCGCAAAAACATTTTTTCTGTTTTCCATTTCATCCCTATTTTTCGGTTCGGTAGTTTACGCCTCTCACTCCGGCAATCTGCTGCTTAATGTTGTCGGCGCTGTTATCGGGGCTGTGTTTATCGGTTCGGGAGTTTATATTTTCTCCTCATTCCGAGAGCTTTTTTTCCTTCGGCAGAAAAAAGATCCGAAAATATATTTTAATATGATGATTATTTTCTTCGCGGGTACGTTCTTCTCAAATTTTGTTGTGAAACTGGACCCTGAAATGCTCTTCCTTAAAAATTCGTTTTTTGTCGTTTCGATTGTTTTAATTTCAATTAATTCAATTAGGATAGCGTGGATTGCCTTTTTGAGCAAAAAACAGAAAATTTACCTCATCGGAGCGTCGATACTGTTGTCGTCTATTTTCGGAATTAACTTTGCGTTAACTTTGGATAACAGCAGTATGCTCAATCAAATATTATTTGAATTTTCTCCGGGCGTTTATGCGTTATTAAATTTACTCATGCTCTACGGAACGATTAATTTCGGAGTGATATTTTTCACCACGCTCTTTCACCTTCCCACGGCGGAAGCATTTGACCGCAAAGCGGAGGAAGTGAGTTCGCTGGCTGATTTCAGCAAATTAATTACGCAGGTATTCGATTTCAGCGAACTTGCCGATACGGTTACGGAAACCACTAAAAAAGTTTGCAACAGCGACGTAGCGTGGATGGCAATTAGGGGAGACGACGGATTTGAAATAACCGCTGTGGATAACATCGGATATGCGGAATCTAATAAAGTTATGAATTCAATTCTATTGGAATATTCGTTTAATTTAAACAGAGTAAAAGTTTTCAACAAAAAGTCGGTTAAAGTGGTTCTCGGCGAATCGGTAAGATATTTGCGTTTCGAATCGATCGCGGTCGCTCCTCTTTTGGTTCACGGTAATGTTAACGGGTATCTTTTCGCGGGGAATTTGAAATATTACACATTCGACGAAGACGACGAAAAAACAATCGGAGCTTTTGCGGATTACGCGGCTGTCGCGCTGGAAAACTCGCTGTTGATAAAAGAATCTATCGAAAAAGAACGCCTCGAAAAGGAATTGGATGTTGCGAGGGAGATTCAAAGGAAAATTATTCCTTCCATAATTCCGGAGTCTAAAAATCTCGAAATTGCCGCTCTCTTTGTTCCGGCGTTCGAAGTGGGCGGGGACTATTACGATTTCTTCCGATTGGATGAGAATAAACTGGCGTTTGTTATAGCCGATGTATCGGGAAAAGGAATTTCCGCCGCGTTCGTTATGGCTGAAGTTAAAGGCGTTTTTGAATCTCTTGCGGGCGTAATTAGAGAACCGAAATATTTGCTCGCTCGCGTGAATGATATTTTGATAGGCAGTTTATCGGCAAAAGAATTCGTTACCGCGATTTACGGAGTAATTGATACTGAAACCGGAAAATTAGCATTTTGCAGAGCCGGTCATACTCCGGCGCTCTTAATAAAAGACGGTAAAGAAAAGCAGATGATCCCGAAAGGAATTGGATTGGGAATGGATAAAACGGAGAGATTTTTACCGCTTATGGAGCAAATGGAAATTCAACTTAATAATAACGATATTGTATGTTTGTTTACCGACGGAATAACCGAAGCGCAGAACAAAAATTTAGAAAATTACGGAATGGATAAATTCTCGAAATTGATGACCGAATCGTCAAATAATAATTTAGAAGACATAGCGAATGCCGTTATGCGTGATGTGAGTCTGTTTTCCAAAGACCAATCGCAGCACGATGATGTAACGCTGGTGTTGTTTAAATGGTTTAATAATAAAAAGAATGGAGTTAGTTAATGGCAGATTTCAACGTAAAAACGAAAGGAGTTGGATCTGTAAGCATCATTTACGTTTATGGATATCTGGATGCTCACACAGCCCCCGAATTGGAACAAGAGTTCAATAATTTGCTGGAAAAGAAAAAGTATAAAGTTGTAGTCAACTTTAAAGAACTCAATTACATAAGCAGCGCCGGATTAGGGGTGTTTATGGCTTATGTTGAATCTATGCGAGAGCATAACGGAGATATCAAGTTCTCCGATCTGAAAGCGGATGTTTACAATATTTTCGATTTACTCGGATTCCCGATGCTTTATGAATTTTTTGAAAGCGAATCCGAAGCCATTCAAAAATTCAACGAGAAAAATGACAATTGAGCGGGAAAAAGCTAAATAGAAAACTTACGGTTAAATCTACCACCGATAATTTATCGAGGGTGAGGGAATTTATTCGCGGCGCGGCATCCGATTCGGGATTCCCCGAGGAAGATATCAATAAAATTATCCTTGCCGTTGATGAAGCGTGTACAAATGTAATTAAACACGCGTATAAATATTCCCCGAAAGGCGAGATATCTATTACCGCAAAAAAAGAAAAAAATAAACTGACTATCTCCATTTATGACCACGGCTACCATTTTAATCCGGGAGCTATTCCCGAACCTGATATTGAAGAGCTTCATAAGCAGCGTAAAATAGGCGGACTGGGAATGTTCCTGATGAAAAAATTAATGGACGAGGTAATTTATAATATCTCCTCCGATTCAAATCAAGTTATTCTTGTAAAATATTTTAATAAATAATGATGCAATTCAACTTAAATTCTGCGGCGCGCGACTTTTCCGCTTTAGCGGATTTCAGCAGATTAATCAATTCTTCCTTAGAACTGGATTTCACACTGAATAATTTGGTTTTGACCTGTATGGGCAAATTCCATTCCACCAAAGCTGCGGTTTATTTTAAAGAGGCTGATGATAAGTACAAATTAGTTTATTCAAAAGGAGATCTTAAATACGATTCAATAAAATTCGGCAAATTCGATATTGAAAATTTACCCGATGAGTTAGAAGAACAATTCCCATTAATTAAACCGATTAAGGGCAGGGGAGAGGAATTGGGATTTTTGTGTCTCGGTCCCAAATTAACGAAAAATGAATACTCGGATGATGATATAAGATTTTTGAGTTTAATATTAAATATTGCCGCAACGGCAATAGAAAATTCGCTGACATTTGAAAAACTAAACGTTGCCAATAAAGAGCTTGATTCCAAGTTAAATCAGTTGAGTTCTCTTTTCGATTTAAGCAAGGAATTCAGCGGTTTACTGGACGTAAAAATGGTTACGAGACTATTTGTGTTTTCTTTAATTGGGCAGTTGATGATTACCGATTATGCGGTTCTTCTCGCTGGGGAAAATGAATTGTTAATACTCGATTCCAAGTTCGATAAGGTTAAAGTTAAAAATGTATTTGAGAAAATTGATATCCAAAGAATTTCGTCCGCCGTTACCGGAGAGCAATTGAATTTATGGATGAAAGAGGAGTCCGGGTTAAACATTAGTTTGGCGATACCGATGCGTATTAAGGATAGAACGCGCGGAGTTATTTTATTGGGCGAAAGGAAAAACAAGCATGAATACACAAAATCGGATATTGAATTTGTTTCCTCTTTAGCCGGCATTGCGATAATTTCAATAGAAAACGCCAGATTAGTTGAAGAAGCGATTGAGAGACAGAAATTAGAAAAGGAATTGGAAACGGCGAGAGAAATTCAGAAAAGCCTTCTGCCGCAGTCGCCGCCTAAATTAAAAAGATTTGATATTTCCGCCTACTCCGAATCCGCGAAGCAAGTAGGGGGAGATTATTACGACATAATTCCTTTGGACACACATCGCACATTAATTGCCATTGCCGATGTTTCCGGGAAAGGCGTTCAAGCTTCCCTGTTGATGGCGAATTTGCAGGCGTTTTTGAAATCACTCTCTAAATTGAACTATGAATTGGATAAGGCGTCTAACATTTTGAACGATTTAGTTTCGGAAAATACACGAATGGGGCATTTTATCACTTTCTTTTGGGGAATTATAGATTCTGAAAAAATGACGCTTAATTATGTTAATGCCGGTCATAATCCTCCCCTGTTAAGCCGCGGAGGAGAGTTGATACAGTTAAAAAAAGGCGGAATGATTCTCGGTTTTATGAAGACGATAGTCCCATACGTTTCAGAGGAAATTGAGATTATGTCCAACGACATTCTTGTATTGTTCACAGACGGAATTACCGAAGCGATGGATCCGGATAATCGGGAATATTCGGACGAACGATTGGAAAGACTTGTTTTGGATATTCCCGGAGACGATTCCGCGGAAGAAATTCTGGAATCTATTAAAAACGATGTTTTAACGCATACTCAAGGTAATATTCAGTCTGATGATATTACGTGCATGATTGTTAAAGTAACGGAGTAGTATTGAAGGCTTTTTTAGCAAAATATAGAATTAAAATAATTATTGCTTTAACAGTAATCTTCATACTGATAAATTTGGCGAATCTTATCTTTGTTGTCGATATCGCGCCGATATCCAACGACGAATGTCTCTGGAAATATAAGTCTATTGATAAGGATTCGAGCATTGTCGTTTTCAGCAAAGTTAAATTCGAGGGCGTAACCTGGAATGCCGGAATAAGGGACGGAGACAGACTGATATCGATAAACGACAATGAAGTTAAGGATATTTTCGAAGCCCAGTTATTGTTGAACCGCGCTGAAAAGGGGGATAGCGCCGACTATCTGGTTTCCCGAAACGACGAGGAATTTCTGACAAAAGTCAGGATAAAAAAACTTATCAATTTCCAGGCTTTGGCTTACGTGCTGTTATCTTTTATATGGGTTTT
>CAYNUJ010000028.1:14227-16064 GCA_964400095.1 uncultured Melioribacteraceae bacterium | reverse complement strand
CTTATACGCCTATTGTTCTGCTTGTTACGGCTATCGGTTTACGCTCGGCATTTATTTATGTGAACCCGATTGAACTCTTTAACATGCCGTTCTTTTTGCAAGCGGTGTTTTTCGGGATATTTTCTTTACTAAATTTCATTGCTCTTATAATTGGGTTTGTGTCTCTTTTAATCAATTATTTAAGGCTTAAATCGGCTTCCGAAAGAACCGCAATTTTCATTATTTTACTTTCGTATGGAATTGGTTTAGCGGCAATTATTTACACCTCAACTCTGGCTAATGTTTTAGCGGATACTATTTTTAACAGTCCGGCTTACTTTATGCCGATTGTTGTGGTTGCTTTGCTTCCGGTTGCATTCGCATACTCGATTTTCAGGTATTCTTTAATGGATGTAACGGATGTAATTAAAACATCTGTTTATTATTTTACCGCCACTATTTCAATTGCGGGCGCTTATTTTCTTGTAATTTATTTATTGGGGCAAAATATTTCGGAAGCGTTAAGTACGGAATACCAGGGAATAATAGCTTCGATTATTTTCATTTTTTTTGCTATAGTTTTTCAATCGACTAAGGATAAATTCCAAAATATGCTTACAAAGAGATTTTATCCGGAGCAATTTGCTTCTCAAAATATGCTGCTGAAGTTCAGCAAAGATATTTCCAGTATTGTCGGTTTAGAGAACATTCTGAATGAAACAGTGCATACAATTGTTGACGCGCTTGAAATCCGGCATTTTGCTATTCTGGTTAAAGACGATTCTTCGGGAAATTTTGTTTTAAGAAGGGGAGTGGGAACAAAATCGGATGATTTTGTAATTGATAACCGGGAAATGAGAATTAAAAAATTCATTTCAAACAAGCTCGATGTAAGACTCGCTCCGGTGATAGAAAGATATGAATTCGAATCTGTATTTAAGGATGAAGTGGAGCTTTTGATTAAGGAAGAAATTTATACCGTTATTCCTTTGCAAGTAAAGACAAAGATTATCGGATTATTGTTGTTCGGTTTGAAACATTCCGGTGCGCAATTTGCAGGCAAGGATCTTGAACTTTTAATCGCTTCGGCAAATCAAGTTGCCGTTGCAATTGAAAACGCGCGTCTATACGAATCGGAAACTGAAAAGAAAAAAATGGAGCGGGATATTGAAAACGCGAGGGAAATTCAAGAAAGTCTGCTCCCGAAAGTTTTACCCGAGATCAACTCGCTATCAGTCTGCGGCACAATGATTCCCGCGATGCAGATCGGAGGCGACTATTACGACGTAATAAAAATAAGCGATACGCGCGTATTTATAATTATAGCCGACGTTTCCGGCAAAGGTTTGGCTGCTTCGTTTTATATGTCGAAAATTCAAACTATGATGCGGCTCTTCTGTAATTCGGATAAAACTCCCAAACAGATATTGAAGAAAGTTAACGCTGAAATTTTCGGCAGTATCCAGAAAAATTGGTTTATTACTTTGTCCATAGGATTATTCGATACCGAGGAGAAAAAGTTGTTCTTCTGCCGGGCGGGTCATACGCCTCTTCTGCAGATGAATGATTCAAATGTCTCCATAATTACTCCGAAGGGAATAGGGATAGGATTGGAGAAGGGCGATATTTTCGATGAAATTCTTGAAGAGAAAGTAATCGATTTAAAGGACAAAACTCTTTTCGCTTTTTATTCGGACGGTATTACGGAAGATATGGACGTTAAAAGAGAAATGTTCGGGCTTGATAGATTGTCTTCGCTGCTTGTAAAATATAAAGACGACAACGATTGTAACAGCATCATGAATTCAATTATTACTGAAATTAAAACTTTCCGCGGCGTCATGCAGCAGAGCGACGA
>CAYNUJ010000028.1:0-14127 GCA_964400095.1 uncultured Melioribacteraceae bacterium | reverse complement strand
ATTCAATTATTACTGAAATTAAAACTTTCCGCGGCGTCATGCAGCAGAGCGACGACATAACGTTGGCGCTCGTTAAATATTCCGAATAGTTTTTATCATGAATATTTCAATATTCATACTATTTGTTTTTCTCTTCAATGGTTTAAAAAAGAAAACCTCCGGAGGGTTGACCGCCGGAGGTTCCAAGTTGAAAATTTAAATCTAAATTCGGATTAAAATTGAATTTTTGATTTTCTTTTCTTCACATATTCCAGCACAAAGGGGCTTGCGATGAATATTGAAGAATAAGTTCCAACAAATATACCGAAAAATAAAGTAAACGCGAATCCTCTTAACACGTCGCCGCCGAAGAAAAGGAGGACGGTAACCACAAATAAAGTAGTCAAAGAAGTGATAATTGTTCTTCTCAGTGTTCTGTTTATTGCATTGTTCATATTATCTTCGAGAGCCGCAGTTTTATGAATCTTAATTTCCTCGCGCACTCTGTCGAAAACTACAACAGTATCGTTGATGGAATAACCAACCAGAGTTAAGAATGCCGCAACAACGGAAATGGAAATCTCAAGGTTTAAATTAGGTATCACTCCGTAGAGGAGTGAGAATAATCCGAGAGTTATAAGAACATCATGGAACAGCGCGGCAACCGCGCCGGAAGCAAATACGAATTTAAATCTGAATCCGAGATAAATCAGAATAACGATTAATGCGAGTACAACCGCAATAACGGCATCGGTTTTAAGCTCTTTACCGATTTTCGGACCGACTTTATCCTCTTTCAATATTTTGAACGGGTTGTCTGGATATTCATCTTTAAGCGAAAGCTCAATCCAATCGGCAATACCCACGCGAACTATCATCCGCTTATTCTCGTTTTCCTGAGAAACTTTTCCAGTTTGATAACCCATTGCGAATAAATGGTCGCTAATACTATTTGTAGTTTCCGGATCGGCAAATTCGTAAGTAATTGAATTTTTAGTCGAATCTATTAATTTGTAATCGGCGTTTGCATCGACGGATTTAATCGCTCCTTCAATGGATGAAACTATTTTCGGATAAATATTCGGAGGTATTTCCTGCATTTCGGTTCTAATCAAAGCTCCTCTTTCTCCGCCGAATGTTTTAACTTCTACATTTCCTAACCCGAGAGTAAGGGCTTTTGCTCTCACTTCGGTAATTTCAATCGGATTTTTGAATTGCAGACCAATTTCCGTACCGCCTTTAAAGTCAATTCCAAATTCTAAACCTCTAACTACAATACTTGCAATTCCGAGGAAGATTAACGTACCGGAAATGATGTAAGCGATTTTACGTTTGCCGAGGAAGTTGATGTTAATGTTACTGAGAACGTGTTTTCTCGAACCCACGTCAACTTTGTATCCTTTGTAAAGCATAAACTCGAATAAAACCTTAGTGATTACGAGCGCTGCGAATAAACTGGAAACAATACCTATCATTAAAGTTAAAGCAAAACCTTGCACCGGTCCGCTGCCGAACTGATAGAGAATAACTCCGGTGAAAAATGTAGTTATATTCGAATCGAATATTGCGGAATAGGAATTTATGAATCCGCTTTCAACGGAAGCTCTAAGGGTTTTACCCGTTTCCAATTCCTCTCTTATCCTTTCGAATATAAGTACATTGGCATCGACCGCCATACCGATGGTTAAAATTATACCCGCAATACCGGGCAGAGTTAAAGTGGCATGGAAAGCCGCTAAAACTCCCATTATAAACAATACAGTAAATAGCAGCGCCGAATCCGCAAGCGTTCCGGCTTTTCTATAATAGAGGAGCATAAAAATTGCGACGATAATAAAGCCGACTATTGTCGAATTGAAACCTTTGCTTATTGAATCCTGTCCCAACGAAGGTCCGACGGTTCTTTCTTCAATTATATCAATTGGAGCCGGTAAAGCGCCCGCTTTAAGAACAATCTCGAGTAATTTGGCTTCGTCCATATCCTGGATGCCGGATATTTGAGAACGACCGCCGGCAATTTTGTTTTGAATTGTTGGAGCGGAATAGACAAAACCATCAAGAACTATTGCGCATCTTTTCTTAATATTCGCTCCGGTGATACGCGCCCATTCTCTCGCGCCGTCGCCGTTCATCTGCATATTTACTATTGGGGCGGATGTCTGCGGGTCTATGTTTGCCTGTGCGTCGGTAATAACTCCGCCGGTTAATTCTGCCGCTTTATTAACTAAATATAATTTATAATATTTTATACCGTCCTGAACAATTTCCGGTTTAGCGGAAAATAAAAACTCGACATTATCCGGAATGACGTTTTTTACTTCCGGTCTGTTCAAATAATTGTCAACTTTATTTTTATCTTTGTCAACTACAAATGCGTCGGGGTAAGGCGACTGAGGGTTGACAATGGCAATAGAATAAAATGGATGCTTTTTAGCGAATTCTTCCTGACTCATTTCGTTCAATAGGGAATCGGATTGGGCGGTAGTGTCGGTGTCGCCGCCGAATGATTTAGCCAGAACTTCGTCAATTTTGTTCATAATCGGAACCGCGAATTCGGCGTCCTTGACCAATTTAAACTCAAGTAACGCTCTTCCCTGCAGAAGTCTTTTAGCCTCTTCTTCTTTTGAAATACCGGGAAGCTCCACTATTATTCTACGCGCTCCCTGTTGCTGAATGCTCGGTTCGGAAACGCCGTATTGATCTACTCTGTTCCTTATAATTTCGATTGCTCGCGTAACGGCGTCTTTTTCCTGTTCTTTAAGATCATCGACTATTTTAGAGTCCTCATCGCGTATCGAGCCGAAATATCTGCTTAATCTTATTCCGCGCTCTTGCAGTTTCCGAACAATAATTCCGACTAAATCCTCATCGGAAAGTTTTGCCTCCTCTTCGGCTTCGGCAATAACTTCGCGGTAATTTGCGTCGGGGTCTTTAGCTAAACGCTCAATTAACTTTGCCGTGTTAACTTCCATCACCAAATACATTCCGCCTTGGAGGTCAAGACCCAGTTTCAACCTTTTCTCTTTGGCTTCTTTAATGCTTTCATCATTTACAACGATGCTGTCTTTTTTCAATTCAAGCATATTTTCAAGTTTAGTTTCATCCAAAGTCGGATTAGCCGTTATCAAGCTATCTCTAACGTGTTCTAAAAATTCATTGATCTTAATAGTGTTTTGGTAATCTTTGTAAGTAGGTAACAGTAAATAAATACTGAGCACAACCGCCGAAGCAATCATTATTAATCTGAATCTTAATTCTTTCATTCTTTACATCTACTTTTATTTTTGAATAATGGTTTAAATTAAAACAAGACTTCAAACATAGAGACAAACTACATAAAAGTCAATTTGAAAACCTACCTAAACCCCTATAAATATTGACTTTAGCGGATAGACAGAGAATCAGCGACAATATAAAAAAGCCCCTTCCGAGGGGGCTTTTTTATCAATAAAATTACTATTCGCGAACAACCCAAGTTTTAACTACAGTAGAAACAGAAGGATGCAGTCTGACATCAACTTCATAAATTCCAAGAGCTTTAATAGGGTCTTTAATTTCTATTTTCCGTTTGTCTATATCATAACCCTTTTCCTTCAAAGCATCGGCAATCATCTGTGTTGTAACAGAACCGAAAATTTTATCTTCTTCGCCTACTTTAACAGGAATAGTTATGGAAACTTTACTGATTTCCTCAGCCAATTGACTCGCCAAATCCAATTCTTTGGCTTCTTTCTTGGCTTTCTGTACTTTTTCTTCTTCTAAGGAGCGCATATTGCCTTTAGTCGCTATTGCAGCAATGTCTCTGGGAATCAAATAATTCATTGCGTAGCCGTTTTTAACATCGACAACGTCTCCAACTTTACCTAACTGATCGAAATTTTTTCTTAATATAACTTTCATCTCATATCTCCCCTTTACTTAACTGCTTCAGAAATAAAAGGCATAACGGCAATTTGGCGAGCTCTTTTTATTGCTGTCACCAATTCGCGATGCTGTTTTGCGCTTAATCCGGTAATTCTGCGGGGAATAATTTTCCCCTGGTCTGTAATAAATTTTTGAAGTTGTTTAGCGTCTTTATAATCTATAAATTCGGTAATTACTCTTTTTACTCTTTTGCTTCTCATTTTTATACCTCTGAGTTATTATCATCGTTCATTAAATCTGATTCCTCTTCGGAAAGGAATTTGTCGAAAGAATTATCATCATCTAATTTAACTTCTGTGCTGATTAACGAATTAACGTTTGAATTAGATGATGAAGAATGCTCCGTAGTTTCGGAACTATCGTTAAAGCCGTTTCTGTTTAGGAACTGAATCCTTTTGGCTTTAATTTCTACGACGGTTCTCGTTTTATTGTCATGAGCCTTAAATGTCCTGCTCTGTAGTTCTCCGTCAACCATAACGGCGCTGCCTTTTCCAATTTTATGGCGGCAGCTTTCAGCTAATTTATTCCACGCAACAACGCCGACATAACAGACATCTTCCTGCCAGCGGTTGCTGCTGTCTTTATATCTTCTATTAGCGGCAATATGAAAATTAACAACAGGCGTTCGGGATGAAGTTTCTCTGTAAACTGGATCTTTAGTTAAATTTCCGGCAATTACAATGTTATTAATTTCAGGCATTTTTAAATCAGCCATCACACTTCCTCCGTACGAATCTTATTCTTTATTATCGTTACTTTCACTTATTTTAGCCGTTTCTTCTTCTTTAGCTTCTTGTATCTTCTTTTTTTCAGCGTAATGTTCTACAGCTTTTTGATCTAACTTAACGGTTAGATAGCGAATGATAGTTTCTTCTAAAAAATAGAAACGTTCAATTTTAGAAATGCTTTCTGGCGGGCAGGTAAAGCGAACAATATAATAATAACCGCTTTTGGCTTTTTGTATCGGGTAAGCGAGACGTTTTCTTCCCCAATCTTCAACAGCAGTTAGTTCTCCGCCGTTTGTTTTAATCGTTTCTTCAGTTCGCGCGATTGCTGCTTTTACAGACTCGTCTTCCAGCGCGGCGTTATAAATAATAACGCTTTCATAGTGGTTCTGTATCATTTTATCCTCCCTATGGACAAAAAGGCCCTCCGGCTTAAGCCGGAGAGCAGGGTTAGTAAAAAATCAACTTCAAATATAATGTTATTTAATGAGTGGTGCAATAACGAGAGAGACCACAGACATCAGTTTAATCAAAATGTTTAATGACGGACCGGAAGTATCTTTGAAAGGATCGCCAACGGTATCTCCAACTACGGCTGCTTTATGAGCTTCCGAACCTTTTCCGTATTCCTTTCCGTCGATTAGCAAATTACCTTCAATCAACTTTTTAGCGTTGTCCCAAGCGCCGCCGGCATTCGACTGGAATATAGCCATCAAAACGCCGCTTACGGTTACGCCGGCTAATAATCCGGCTAACATTTCCTTACTTAAAAATCCGATAATTACCGGAACGGTGACAGCCATGAGTCCCGGAATAATCATTTCCTTAATGGCAGCTCGTGTTGAAATTTCGACACATTTGGAATGTTCAGCTTTTGCCGTGCCTTCTCGTAATCCTTTGATTTCGCGGAATTGTCGTCCGACTTCCAAAATCATCTGTTTTGCCGCGCGACCAACTGCTCCCATAGCCATAGCGGAGAATAAAAACGGAAGCATAGCGCCGATAAACAATCCGCCCATTATAATTGGTTTGGAAATATCTATTGTCATAATTTCCGCCTGCTGCATAAAAGCTGAAAATAATGCTAAAGCGGTTAAAGCCGCGGAACCGATAGCGAAACCCTTGCCGATTGCAGCCGTCGTGTTTCCTACCGCGTCTAAAGTGTCCGTTCTTTCACGAACTTCTTCCGATAGCTGAGCCATTTCGGCAATTCCGCCAGCGTTATCGGAAATTGGTCCGTATGCGTCAACCGCAAGTTGTATTCCGGTAGTAGAGAGCATTCCCAAAGCTGCGATTGCAATTCCGTAAAGATTTGCATACTCGTACGCGCCGATTATGCTTAAAGCAATGATTATTATCGGAGGCGCGGTTGACATCATTCCCAATCCAAGTCCGCTTATTATGTTTGTCGCCGCGCCGGTAACGGATTGGTTTGCAATCGAAAGAACCGGTTTATAATGAGTTCCGGTAAAGTATTCCGTTATTAGTCCGATAAGAACTCCGGCAACAAGACCAATTATTGTTGCGACAAAAATTCCGCCGCTTGTATATTCAAATCCTCCGTATATCCAAGTTGCGGGCATTAAATGAGTTATTACAAAATATGAAGCTACGAGCATTAAACCGGAAGCTCCGAATTCGCCCGTATTCAAAGCTTTCTGAGGGTTCCCGCCTTCTTTAACATTAACGAAAAATGTACCGATAATTGAAATAATAATTCCAAGAGCCGCAAGAATAAGAGGAAGAAGAACTCCCGCAAGTTTATTCCCTTCGGGAAGAACCGTTGTAAAAGCTGCGCCCAAGACCATAGAACCAATAATAGCGCCAACGTATGATTCAAATAAATCCGCGCCCATGCCGGCAACGTCGCCGACGTTATCACCCACATTATCCGCTATTGTAGCAGGATTGCGAGGGTCGTCTTCGGGAATCCCTTCGTAAACTTTTCCGGCTAAATCGGCTCCAACGTCTGCGGCTTTAGTATAAATTCCTCCTCCGACGCGGGCAAAAAGCGCAATAGACGAAGCTCCGAGAGAAAAACCGCTCAAAACATTAATTACTTTGCTTAAGTCCCAATCCAAATTGCTGTAAATAATAAAGAGAACGCTAAGACCTAAAACTCCTAAGCCGACAACATTCATTCCCATAATGCTGCCTCCGGAGAATGCGATGCGAAGCGCGGGCGCTAAACCGGTTCTCGCGGCATGTGTCGTTCTTACGTTCGATTTTGTAGCGGCTATCATTCCCATATAACCCGCCAACCCGGAACATAATGCGCCTACAATAAAGGATACGGCAATCAATGAGGATGAGTCGGCTCTGCCGCTGTTGGAAAATCCTAGTAAAAGCGAAACCGCAACAACAAAAATAGCAAGCACTTTATACTCGGTTTTTAAGAAAGCAATAGCGCCTTCGCGAATGTAGGTTGATATCTCAACCATTTTCTCGCTGCCCATTTCCTGTTTATTTATCCAATTATTCTTTAATAACGAATAAAGGAGAGCAGCCAATCCGATAAATGGTACTACATAGAGTAAAGAATTCATATAAGATTACCTATATATTAATTAGTGGTGAATTAAATTTATCGCTGTTTCTGCTAAAATTATCAAGCATTGCTTTTATTCCTCCCGAAATAAATTCGAGTATCAAATCTCCGCAATAGTTAATTCGAGGTGAGATTTTTTTAAATTCGGCTTCATTAAATTCCGAAAGCACATAATCTGCCATACTGCCGTCGTTAAATTCGCCGCCTATCCCGAAACGGATTCTGGGAAATTTGTCGTCTTCAAGAGAGTGAATTATCGAGGCAATTCCGTTATGTCCTCCGTCTCCGCCGTCCTGACGTATTCTGATTTTCCCTAAGTCCAAATTAATATCGTCGCTTATCACTAATATGTCCGATATGTCCACGTTATTTTGTTTATAAATATCAAAAGCGGCATCGCCGCTTTTGTTAACATACGTTGTGGGTTTTAGAAATAAATAGTCATTATTGTCAAAATTTCCGGTGCAATATAAAAAATGCTTATCAATTTTAATAATCGGATTATTTAATTTATCGGCAAGTCTGTCGAGAATTATGAATCCGATATTGTGTTTGGTGAATTGATAACGTTCACCGATATTTCCGATGCCTAAGATAACTTTCAATTTTATCGAAAAAAATTATTCTTCTTCTTCAGATTTACCTTTAGAAATAACTTCCGGTTCGGCTGCTTCCTCGCCGCTGAAAACTTCTTCTTCCTCTTCTTCTTCAACTTCGTGCGCAACGGCTACGGCAACTACGAGAGTATCTTCGGGATTTAATATTTTAACGCCGTCAAAAGATAAATCTCTTACAAAAACAGAATCTCCAATTGCCAATTCGGTAATATCTATTTCTAATTTTTCCGGAATTTCGCGCGGCAAGCATTCAATTTCCAATTTGTGGTTAGACAAAATTAATCGACCGCCTTCCTTAACGCCGATTGACGAACCTGTCAATTCAACGGGAACTTCCACGGTAATTACTTCGCCGAATTTAACAGCGTACAAATCAACATGGATCACTTTATCTGTCATAGGATCGAACTGAACGTCTTTAATAATAGCGTTATGTTCCGCGCTGTCGTCAAATTTCAGAAGAATCATGTGGGTTTCCGAAGTATAGATATATTTGTTTAACGCTGTTTCGAAAACGGAAAATGTTAACGGAGTTTCTAAATCCTTTGAATATAAAACCCCGGGAACGTATCCCGTTTTTCTTAAACGATTTAATTCGCCTTTTGTCATAGGCTCACGTTTTCTTACTTCCAATACTTTTTCTTTCATTTTATCTCTCCGATATTTTCTATTTTCTAACGTTTATCAATTTCAAATAATGAGCTTATAGATTCGTTATTATGAGTCCTCAGAATTGCCTCGGCGAATAATTTATAAGCCGACCGGACAATAATTTTAGACGAATTACCCGGCAATTCGATTGAATCGGAAACATAAAGCGCTTCTATTTCCGATTCTTCAATTTTCTCCATCGCGCTTCCCGAAAGAAGCGGATGAGTAATTGCGCCGTAAATATTATTTGCTCCGTTTTCTTTGAGCGCTTGAATTGCGGCTACAAATGTCCCCCCGGTATCAATCAAATCATCCACAAGAAGAACGTCCTTTCCCTCAACTTCGCCGATAACATGCATAACCTGGGCAATATTGTGTTTCGGTCTTCTCTTATCCATAAGAACCAAACCTGCATTTAATCTTTTTGCATAAGACCTGGCTAATTTTATCCCTCCCACATCGGGGGAGGCGACGACCAAATTTTCTTTTTTATCTGCAAACAATCCCGAAAAAACAGGCGAAGCGTAAAGATGGTCTAACGGTATATCAAAAAAACCTTGAATCTGCGCCGCGTGTAAATCCATTGTTATAACTCTGCTCGTTCCGGCGACAGTTAACAAATTTGCAATTAATTTGGAAGTAATCGCAACTCGCGGCTGATCTTTTCTATCTTGACGCGCATAGCCGAAATAAGGAATAACGGCGGTAATTCTATTGGCTGACGCTCTGTTCGCGGCGTCGATAAGAATTAACAATTCCATTAAATTTTCCGCGGGTGGGTGAGTGGACTGAACAATAAAAACATCTCTGCCTCGGATGTTTTCTTTATATTTAACCCAAATCTCTCCGTCGCTGAATCTTTTTAAATCTACTTGTCCGGGCTCGTAACCTAAGTAATCTACAATCTTTTTTGTTAATTCTCGACCCGAACCGCCTGAAACAATTATTGGATCCGTTCTATCCATTCCTAATATGAATTTTAATTAAAATACAGTTTCAAAATATAATCATATCCTTGAGGGATGTCAAATAATATGCCAAGCCGCAAACAACGGGGGCAATATTTAAATGCTGAAGAATGTTTCGACGGTTATCAGCCGCTTCTTTTCCTAAAAATAAATACAAAAACAACAAGCAGAACAAATCCGGCTAAATAATAAATTACCGCCGGCGTCTCCTCCAAAGGATAAGGCACAAAAACCGCTGAAAGCGCTTTGCCGAGTTTTGCTTCTTCAAGGGAAAATTCCCAGGTCAATCTGTTTCTCGTTAAATCATCGGCGTTATGATTTACAATTTTACCCGGCAAATAATATACAAATTTCATACTGTAATCTTTGGGATCGAAGCCGAAGCCCATTGTGTATGCCTGTACAAAGTATGTGAAAACTTTATTTCCGTTCGGTAAATTTTTGATTGATATTCGGGAATCTTTAAACGCTTTTGAATGAACCAGCGAATCAATATTATTAAAAGTCAAATCAATTTTCGCGTGCAGGGTTGTATCGGTTCTATCCTTATATATCACTATATTTTTGATATCGGCGAATTTAGAGGAATATTCTTTTCTAATAATTTCCTCGTTAAATAATTTCAGACTTTTGATATAAGTCGAATCATCGAGGGGAATAGCGTTTGTCCAATAATGTACAAACATTTTACCCGACATATTGCCGTAAACAGTAGTTACTTGCTCGTAGTTAAGACATCCGGTGATAATTAAAGCAAACAGTGAAAATAAAATAAATTTTTTCATTCATCTCCCAAATTGAAACACCAAAATAACAAAATAAGCATGATTTATGAACCTTTTAATTTAACTGGGAATCTTATTACTTTTGAAAGATAGATTTTTGGATTTTAGGAGATATTGAATATGCCAACGTACGATTATAAATGCCTCGATTGCGGTGATACATTTGAATTTTTTCAAAGAATGTCCGATGAACCTTTAAGCGAATGTCCTAAATGCAAAGGAAAGCTGAAAAGATTAATCGGAACCGGTCTTCGTCCGATTTTTAAAGGCTCCGGTTTTTACGAAACCGATTACAAAAGCGGCGGATCGAAGGAAAAAACCTCGCCTAAACCGGAAAAAACTTCTTCCAACAACGCTAAAAAAGATTCAACTAAAAAGTCGGCTTAAGCCGGCTTTTAGAAATCAAGTCCAATGGACAGGTAATACCTCGGTACGGAAAATTTCTGTAAATCGTAAGTCCAAGCTACGTCCAATCTCCACAAAAACATTAGATACATTCTCGCTCCAACCCCGGTGCCTATAAGCAAATCCTTGGTTAAACGGTTATTCAGCACATCGCGCTCGAATAGCCGCAGAGATTTATTGTCGTTCCACGCCGTTCCCATATCCACGAACGCTACTCCGAGTATATTTTGAAATAATAACGGAAGCGGACCGGTTAATAAATATCTTATCAGCGGCATTCTCAGCTCGAGGTTTAGCAGCGAATATTTAGCGCCTATTTTCTCTGCATAATCGTACCCTCTAAGCGGAAGTCCAGGAGTGAGAAAAGCAAAATCCGCGGGGGAATCCAGAGGCACTTCGCCGGTTGCGAATGTACGGTTTATCCAATAATCGGTTCCGCCGATAAAAAATCTCTGCGGGCTTGCTCCACCGGAATATCCGCCCGAAACTCGAAACACCAAAGAGTTATCGAACCAGAACCGCCAGTATTTTCGATAGTCCCAAGTTAATGAATAAAAACTTTGACCCTTATTCGCGAATCCGGGATTACCGAATAAAGTAAAATTGTATCTGCTTCCCTGTATCGGGGAAGTATATCCCCAAAGTGTGTTGTCATGCACAAAACTAACAGAGGGAATTATGAATGTCGCTTTTCTTTGGGGAACAGTCACGTCGTCCAAATTTTCGGAGGAAACCGTGAAAACGCCAAGACTTCCATCCAGCCGGTAGAATCGGTTCAACGGATAACTTGCCGAAACAGTCGCGCCGTAATTCCGGTATCTGTAAAGCTGCGAAAATATTGAGTTCCCGAGGTAAACAAACCGAGCCGTATGAAATGCCTGAATTCCTATGTCTGTCCGGTTAGCCAAGTAGTAATAAGCTAATCCGTAATCGCTGTTTTTAAGATCCACCTGCATACTTGTAATACCAATCAATCTGTGATTGCCGAGCATGTCGCTGAACGATAATACCGTGGTTCCCAACAATCCGTATAAATTACTGTATCCGGCGTTCGCGTAAACCAAATCCGCTGAAAATGAAACTTTGTATTTGTTTACTAAGAAATTTCCGTTTTGGTCAAGCTCCGGACGAAATAGCTCCTCTCTTCTTTTTCTAACCGATACCGAGTCTTCTTCTTTATAATTATTACTGAAAACGTAATTCCTGTATTTGTCGTCTGTATAAACCGAATCCTTTTCTTCGGCGACATATTCGCCCGTAAAAATTTGAATATCATCTGATAGAGAATCGACCGCGACAGTGTTTTCCCGATTAACAAAAATCGAATCGGTAATTCGTTTGGCAATTGCATCTTTGAATAGTTCGCCGCTGTCCGTTGTTGGATTGAGCAGACTGTTCATATAATTCGTCGGTTTAAGCGAATCGATAGGCTGCATGTCGAACGGGTCTTTAATTAAAAAGATATTGTAACCGGCGTTGAAAAGGCTTGAGAATAATAATTTTCTTCCGTCTTTGGATAACGAAAGTTGATTTATTCCGTTAAGGGAATTAGTCAGCGGTTCCGGCTCGGAAGAAAGCGAATCTTCATTTATCTCCATCTTGTACAAATTAAATATGCCGTTATGATCGGAAACAAATAAAAGTTCCTTTCCGTCGGGCGAAACGACGGGAGATCTTTCGCTGCTCAAACTCCAATCCGTCAAACGCTCCCGTTTGCCGGTATCCAAATGAATAGCATAAAGATCGAGCTGGTTAAAATTATGATTGAACATTTCAAAATCTTCACCGGCATATTTTTCGAATAAATACTCTCCTCTGTCGGAAGTGAAATAAATTATTTTACCGTCCGGCGACCAGACAGGATCCGCGTCGCTGAAAAGATCGTCAGTGGCGTTTGTCACCTCTTGTGTGTCGAAATCATAAACATAAATATCCGATTGAGACATATTGTGTCCGACAAATGCGAGGTTCCTGCCGTCCGGCGACCAGCTTATAGATTCAATCCCCGGCATTGAAAATGGAAGTTCTTCATAATCTTTCTCTTCGGTATCAATAATTGTTATTACGTCAAATCCGCTGCGTTTACCAGTTAGAGCCACGTGAATATTATCCGGCGACCACGTAAGCGAAGGATAAAGAACGTTTAATTCTTCAAAATCATTCGTTTGCCCTGATTCGATTAGAAGGTCTGCGTCTTCCGGTTTTTCAATGTCCATAATGTAGAGATCGAGGAAAATATCTCTGTCGCTTATAAATACAACTTTATCTCCTCTCGGAGAAATAGCGGGACTGGTATTGTAAAAACCGTAGCTTTTTTTATTGTTTGTCAATCTTTTGGCAAATTCGTCGGGGTCTTCTCTTTCGGCTATTTCGGGCCAGTATTCCTTTTTAAGCGATTTTTTCCATCTCTCGTTCAGTTTCTCTAAATCCAATCCGATGGAAGCTTTAATGCCTTCGTCCAAATTTCCGGCGCCTTTAGTTTTGCTCAATATTTCCCCAACTTTCGCTCTTCCGTAAGTATCCGAGATATATTTAAAAAGCGATTGACCGCCCCGGTAAGCGAAATATCCTCCCAAAGCGTTTATATCGGGCAGGTATTCATTAATTATTGCGTCCCGAATGAACATATCGGAATTTGTTTCCCACCCGGAAGAAAGGAATTCTGCCATTCCTTCGTTTACCCAAAGAGGTAATTGAAGAGTTATATTTTTGGAGATCATATTTTGCAGGCTTCCGCCGAACAGAAAATCGTTCATCACCGCGTGAACTAATTCATGGTGAATCACATGCCGGAATTTCTCGTAAGAACCTTCGAATGGAATAACAACCCGGTTCTTGAAACTTTCTGTGAAACCGCCTATTCCTTGACTTAAGAACGCGTCAATTGTGTTCGTCTCCTGAAATTCGTTGTGCGAGTTATACAGAACGATAGATATCCGGTGAGTTATATAATAATTTAAATCCTTGTGAATACTATCCAAAGCCTCCTCCGCAACGGAGGATAAAAATTCAACTGTAGGTTTGGCTTCCTTTGTAAAATAAATGTCAAAATGCTGTGTCTGTATATAATACCATTCGTAACCCTGATACTGAACGCGGTTCTGACCGAACTGACCGAAAAGATTCGCATAAAGGGAAATTAAAAATATTACTATATTTATTTTTTTCATTTAATACTCAATAATTTTAATATAATTATAGGATATTTTTAGAAATTATAAAAGGGCAAAATCCGTCTCCCTTTTTTCCTCGTCAATTCTAACTAATTTTACTTTCACTTTATCTCCGAGTCTGAATTTTCTACCGGAATGCTTCCCGATTAAGGAATAATTTTTTTCATCAAAAACGTAATAATCATCTTCCATATCTCTTAATTTCACCAATCCTTCCGCGAGTGTTTCCTTTAATTGAATGAAAATCCCGAAGTTTGTAATACCCGAAATTACGGCGTCAAAATCATCTCCGAGGCATTTCCGCAAATATTCCATCTGCTTCAGTTTAATCGAGAGTCTTTCCGCTTGCACG
>CAYNUJ010000027.1:0-25053 GCA_964400095.1 uncultured Melioribacteraceae bacterium | reverse complement strand
ATAATATTGATAACTCATATAAAATAATTACAGAAGTATGGGAGTCTGATGGACTATTCTCCGGCGCTGACGATAAAGTTGCAACAAATAGCGGCGATCCTTATTGGGATAGCCATAGAGTTCGAATGGATAATTGGACAAATTGGGCGCCTTGGCAGTATAACGACTTAAACGAAATTACTGATTGGAACTGGGGACAAGGTAATAAAGATATTCAACTTGTTGATGGTCCAATTGGAGACCCGAATGATTATGATGTGCTTACATTAATAAAGCGTTATCATAGTGAATATTAATTTATAAGAGGAATCTTGAAAATACTTCGTTTGATTTATATTGCTATTATTTTTTTTAGCATAGTGCAATATCCGCAAACAAAATCCATTGAAGTGATGGGCTTTATAACGGATAGACAAACAAACGAAAGAATTGTCGGCGCCGTAATATTGATCGACGAAGTCGCTAATGCCGTTTCCGATTCCGTCGGATTTTACCGGTTTAATTTACTTTCCACAGGTAAATATAATTTATCGGTTCAAATGATTGGATACGAAAAATTTGCAAAAGAAATAGAAATTGAAGAAGACGAATATGTAAAGGAGCTTTTTTTTCGATTAATACCGAAGCCTGTTTTAATGGAAAAAGTTACTATAACGGGAAAGGAGTATAACGAGTATAAAGATTTTAAAACTTACGAGTTAAAAAATGGAGAACTTACCGATATTCCGGTATTTATTGAAACTGACGCACTTAGAGCGGTTCAGGCTTTGCCCGGCGTAAATTTATCACACGATTTGAGCAACTTAATTTTCTTAAGAGGCGGCAATTTCGATGAAACTATGATATCTTTGGAAGGAGTTCCGCTATTCAATGCCTCTCATTTGGGAGGCGTTTTTGGTAATTTAAACACCGATATAATTAAGAAAATAAGTTTATTCCCCTCAAATTATCCCGTTGAATACGGGGGCTATCTTTCCGGTATTATGGATGTTAAAACAAAAAACGGCAATAGCGAAAGAGTGAAAGGGAATTTATCCGTCGGACTTATTTCCTCTAAATTATATGTCGAGGCGCCGGTTGGAAACGGTTCAATTATATTTTCCGCAAGAAGAACTTATTTGGACTTAATTGCAAATTTATTCGGCGATTTAGGTTATTATTTCTATGATTTCTACAGTAAAATAAATATTCCAATTAATAAGAATAATTTAATTACAGTTTCAGGTTTCTATTCAAAAGATGTTTACAATCTTTTCAAAAATAAATCAAACCCGATAGAATTATTATATAAGAATGAAGACGCGAATTGGGGGAATAAATATATCAAATTTTCTTATTTAACTTTATTTAACAAGTTATCATTTGAAGTTAATACATATTACGCAAATTCTTTTATCGGAGGAGACGCAGCGGGAAGAAGCATTCAAATTGTCCCTTCAGGCAATAGCGGGCGCGTCGTTAATAAAGGAGAGAAAGAGTTTGTTTTTATAAATAATTACATTAACGACTTTTCAGTTTCGTTGAAAACCAAATATGAGTTTCAGGGAAATTCACTTTCATCCGGAGTTATTTATCGCAAATTAGCGCTAAACAACAGTTGGAATATAAATGAAACCGATATTTCATCGATAATCGATGGGAAGATACCCGATATATTTTATGATTTCGCTCCGGATTCAGTCGATTTTTCAGATAAATCCGATATTTATTCTTATTATATTTCAGACAAATTAATTTTTACAAAAAAACTGAATTTATCTTTAGGTTACAGGGGAAGTTATATTCAGAAATTAAAATCTAATGTTAACTCATTCAATTTTAAGTTTGATTACAAAATAAGCGATAATATAAAATCATTCTTCAGTTACGGAAAGTATTATCAATATTTCCGAACGAAGAAAGAACTGCTCAATTCTTCGATATTTGCGCCTTTTGCGTCATATTTTTTTGCCGACGATAAAAAGAATATTTCAAAAACCGATCATTATAGTTTTGGCTTTTCCGCGAAAAATATTTTCAACCTTTATCGTTTTGAATTTGAAGGGTATTATAAAAAGAGAAAGAATCTGCCTAGCTCGGAGATTGCCTCTAAAAGTTTTGAATATATAGACGGTTCCGTAATTGGTTTTGACGCGCTTATAAAAAAGCAATACGGAAGTCTAAAAGGATGGTTGAGTTATTCTTTTTCACGCTCAATTAAAAATGGAACTTTACATAATTATTTTGCGAGTTACGACCGTACGCACACAATAAAATTGTTAGTCAAAATGGAACCCTGGGAGAATTGGGAGGTTAATGCGTTTTGGATTTACTCAAGCGGGCTGCCTTATACTCCGGCAATAGGGAAATACTTAAAGGAAACAATTCATGGTTTTGATTGGGCTTTAGAGTATGGAAGGAAGAACTCTTTAAGATACGACGATTATCACCGGCTTGACATAGCTATAACAAAAACATTTATTTGGGATAAATTAGTCGCCAAATTTTACATACAAGCAATTAATGTCTATAACAGCAAAAATTCTTTTAATTACTCTCCCAAACCCACAGATACCGGAAATGAAAACGGCGGCGAAAAGGCATCTTATCCTATTCCAACAATAGGAATAATAATTGAATATTAAATATTTATGAAAAATTTAACAATCCATATTATTATAATTTGCCTAACGATAATATTTCTTACCGGATGTGAGAATTTAAGCGATCCCGGCAAACTTGCTGAAAAAAACAGCTTGATTTTTGTGTTAAAATCAGGAATGAAAAAACAGAAATTATATCTCTATAGAAATCTTAATATTTCCGAAGAAATCCCAAACTATCCTTTTGGAAACTTTGACAAATTTTTTAGAGAGAACGCTAACATTTCTATTTCCGACGGTAATAATAGTTTTAGTGATTTTGTAATTAAACAAGATACTTCTATTTTTTTTACTGTCGCTAATTCTAAATATTATACAAATAATAAAGAAGTTATTTTTTCCCCGTCCACAAAATATAACATTACCATAAATTCAAACGGTCAAACAATTACCGCCGCCGCCGTTACGCCGGGTTCGTTTAGAATTGATAATATTATTAACAGAGATACTCTGTTAGTAGATACGGATAAATATTATGAAGACGTTACAATAAATTGGACAAAAAGTGAAAACGCAAAGTATTATACTGTTGAAACGCGCATTGCAAAAATCGACACTTCTTATTTAGACGGCGAATTGGTAATTATCAATTTCAACTTTGATTTTCCCGCTAATAGTTCCGAACCGATTATTAATCTGACCAATTATCAAATTAATGTGCCGACAGACGCCGATAGTATTAGGATTGACGTAACTGCGTATGACGAAAATAGTTATAATTATTATTACCTTGGGAGGGACGAAGTAGGAGTCGCTAACGCGCACGGAGTTTTCGGCGCGGCTGTCCTAAATTCTGTTATCCTTATTATTAAAAAATAATATTTAAAATGAGACCGCTTAACCGTTAACAATATTATCAATAGCGTATAACGGATATACCTGAATGTTTTTGTACGCGGAAAAGTATTCCGAAGAAACGCGCAAACCTCTGCCGATATTTTTGTCTTTCATAAAAATGAACATGCTCTGCATTGATCCCTTCGTTCCGGACTTTACTTCAATAGGAATAATACGATTTTTCTTAACAAGCAAATAATCGACTTCCGCATTGCTGCTTTTAGCTTCTCTGTGCCAGTAATATAGTTCATTCTTTTTATAAGGGGACATATATTTTAGTAATTCCAACCCGACAAACATCTCGGCAACATTACCTTTGTTTATAGTATTGAATTCGTCGGTCAGAATAATCTCTCCGATGTCGAGATTGAGAATTCTCAGAAATAGTCCGGTATCGAGTAGAATCATCTTTCGTTTCGCAAAATTAGCCTCGGCTCCCAATGGAAGACCGTTGGCTGCCGAATGTACAACGGGGATGATCAAACCGGCTTGTATTAATAATTCCAACGCGTTTTTTGTTTGTTTAATATTTCCCGCTTTCCCGTTCTTGGAATAAATAAATTTATTCCCAACTTGCTTAGTCGATAAATTAAAGATTGTTTTCAATCTTATTGGTGGAACGTGTTTTTTATATTTTGCGAAATCATCATAATACGAAAGTAGAAGATCGTCCAATATTTGTCTGCATTCGTTAAGGTCTCTTTTTTCTTTATATATTGAAACAACTTCGGGCATACCGCCGATTATTAAAAATATTTTCAGGTGATTCAATAATTTGTGATGCACCGCTTCAACCAATGGTTTATGAGGATTGGCTTTCTGTTTAATATTCAAGAGAATGTTTTCATTTATTGCTCTTAAATATTCGTTGAACGAGAAAGGATACATAAAAATCGAACGTATTCTCCCGACTCCAAAGGAAGGGATTTCCGATAAAGCAAACTCTAAAAGCGAACCGGCGGCGATTAAATGCAATTCGGGCATCTTTTCATAAAAAAAGCGTATTGATTGTATTGCCGGAAGGCATGATTGTATTTCATCAAAAAATAGTAATGTTTTCCCCTTTTTCAATGGAATTCTATAAATCGCTGACAAGTTTTCGCATATTTCGGAAGGGGACAGATTACCGCTAAATATTGAATGTATGTCTTTATTCTCTTCGAAATTCACTTCAACAAAATATTCGAAGCGCTTTCCGAGAATCCTAACGCTTTCGGTTTTACCCACTTGCCTTGCGCCCCGGAGCAGGAGAGGTTTACGATTTTCGGAGCCCTTCCATTCGATTAGTTCATTGTCAATATCTCTTTTCAAATAGTTCATTGTATTATCCCGATTTCAAAAGTCTGTAAATGCAAAAAATACAAGGCAATAATAAACATAAAATTTAAATTATACAAGGCAATAACCAATAGAAGTGACAAAAATACAAGGCGAAATATATAAAATATGACAGAAATACAAAACATAAAATCATGTAAAGTGACAAAAATACAAGGCAAAGAAAATCATTTGCCGGAAAGTAAGTTTATTTAATTAATATTTTAATCTGCGTTAATCCGTTCAATCCGCGTCATCTGTGCGCTGTCTTATCTGTGCAGTGAAATCGATTTCTCACTATCACACTTTCGCTAAAGTTAGGAATTTAAACAAAATTTTAGGAAATTTGCCCTCTTAATTTTATTGAGCGGAAGGAACTCATGCTGTTTGAAAAGTTATTAGAAGTAATAAATAAATATAATTCATTCGTCCTATCGACGCACATCAATCCGGACGCCGACGCCATAGGTTCGCAAATGGCTTTCTATTATTTATTAAAGGAATTTGGTAAGAATGTAAATCTCATAAATCATTCGGAAACGCCGTATTCGCTTCAGTTTATGGATAAGGGAAATGTTATTGAAAAGTATGCGCCGGAAAAACATAACGCGGTTATAAGTTCCGCCGATGTGATTGTCTTCCTCGATATGAATTCATCCAACCGAGTCGCGTCTATGGAAGACGTATGCTTAAAATCCGACGCGTACAAAATTATTATCGACCACCACACGGAACCGCAGGATTTTGCAGATCTTTATTTTGTTTTTACAACATACTCCTCAACCGGAGAAATAGTTTACGATATAATAAAAGAATCGGGCAGACCGGAAATAGATAAAACGATAGCCGAAGCGCTCTACGCCGCAATAATGGCTGATACCGGATCGTTTCATTATGACAGAACGACTCCTAAGATACACACAATTGCCGCAGAACTTCTCGAATGCGGAGTTGAACCGGATAAAGTTTACGAAGAACTTTTTGAGAAGGGAACTCTCGGCAGATTAAAACTACTCGGCGCGGCGTTAAGTTCGCTCCGGCAGAACAATTCGAAAGAGATAACTTATATGGTTATCACTAAAGAAGATATGCGGATTAACGACGCGGTTGAAGCCGATATAGAAGGATTTGTCGGTTATACGCTCTCGGTTGAAGGGAGCAGAATAGGGCTCTTATTTTATGAACTCGACGAGGGCATCAAAATCAGTTTCCGCTCCAAAGGGAAAATTCCGGCGAATAAATTTGCAGAAGAATTCGGCGGAGGAGGGCATTTGAACGCCGCAGGCGCGAGATTGGACAATTGTAAACTTTCCGAATATTTGCCGAAAGTAATTTCCGCCGCGGAGAAATATTTAGAATTTAATTAATAGGTGAAAAATGAAATTCAGCGTAAAAATAAAAACCGTCTCGTCGCATCCCAAAACCGGCGTAGATGCGTTATCTGTATTCTTTCTGGAAAATAAAGGAAAAAAAACCGAGTTCAAATCAATCGAAGAATTATTCAATCTGAAATTTAATTCTTCATCTAACAAATTATTAACCGACGAGGATACTTCCAAGGTTGAAATTCAGACTGAAGATAAAGGGAATATTCTGATATTTAAATTCAAAAAAGCCGAGTTGACGGTAGATTACTTCCGCGATTCTCTTGCCGGATGTCTGCAATCTTTAAACTCTGCCGCCGCTAAAGAATTAGCGGTTTCAATTCCGGAATATTGTGATTTTAGCGAATTATTTGATTCCGAGGAATATTTCTCGCAGTCCTTTATTGAAGGCGTTTTACTCGGTAATTACGATTTTTCGGTGTACAAAAGTAAAAAGAAAAGAACTCCGAAATTGAACGCTGTATTTGTCGGTTCAAATTTAAAATTACTTAAAAGCGCGGCGGTCAAAGCGGAAAAAACAATAGAAGCCGTTTGCTTTGCGAAGGATTTAGTTAACGAACCGGCGATAACTTTAACTCCGCGGGAATTTGTTCGCAGAGTAAAAAAGAATTTTACCGACACAAGCGTTAAAGTTAAAACCATGAACGAAGCGGCGCTGAAAAGAAATAAAATGAACGCAATTTTGAGCGTCGGACGCGGTTCCGATAATCCGCCGATTCTTCTCGTACTGGAATACAAACCTGCTCGCGCTAAGGAAACGATTGCGCTTGTGGGCAAAGGCATAACTTATGACTCGGGCGGACTTTCGATAAAACCGACCGACGGAATGCTGGAAATGAAAGGAGATATGGCGGGCGCGGCGGCGGTTGTCGGCACATTTTTCGCCGCGGATAAATTGAAAATCGGCAAAGCTTTAATCGGCGTTATTCCATTGGCTGAAAATTTGATTAACGGCAGTTCTTACAAACCGGGCGATATTGTTTCTACGGCAAGCGGTAAAACAATTGAAGTAAAAAACACCGACGCCGAAGGAAGAATTGTTTTAGCCGACGCGCTTGAATATGCGTGTAAATTCAAACCGAACGCGGTAATAGATTTTGCCACTCTCACCGGCGCGTGCGTTGTGGCTCTGGGCGAGTTCGCCGCGGGAATGTTCACTAAAGATAGAACCCTCGCCGGAAAATTGAAACGCGCCGGGGATAAAACATACGAAATATTATGGGAACTGCCGTTCATGGACGCCTATAAAAAATTGCTGAAAAGCGATATCGCGGATATCAGTAATATCGGTTCGAGATGGGGAGGAGCTATTACGGCGGCAAAATTCCTTGAAAATTTTATGGAGAAAGATATTCCTTATGTCCATTTGGATATTGCCGGTCCGGCTTTGAAACACGAACTTACTTCCTACACAAAGAAATGGGCAACCGGTTTCGGCGTACGCTTGATGTCGGATTTCTTAAGCGAATAATTTAACTCAGCGGGAGGGTTATTCCCTGATAATCTTTCCGTCTTTCATCTTTAGAGTTATATCGCCGAGTTTCATTAACTCCGGATTATGCGTTACAAGAAGCACCGTGGAATTGAATTCGTCTTTTAATTTAACAAATAATTCGTGAATCATTTCGCTGTTCAGCGAATCCAAATTTCCGGTGGGTTCGTCAGCGAATATTATTTCCGGTTCGTTGATTAACGCTCTCGCTATTGCTACGCGCTGCTGTTCTCCTCCGGAAAGCTGCGCCGGTTTGTGGGTCTCCCGCCCGTTCAACCCGAATTTATTCATCAATTCTCCGGCTCTGCTTAGAGCATCTTTCATCGGAATTCCTTCAATCATCATCGGGAGAGCAATGTTTTCCAGAGCGGTAAATTCTTTCAGTAAATGATGAAATTGAAAAACGAAACCCATTTTCAGATTCCTTAATTTGGATAACTCCTCGTCGTTGAGATTCGCGATATCTTTCCCGCCGAAAAGAATTTTACCCGAGTCAGGCTTGTCCAATCCGCTCAACACGTGCAGCAGTGTGCTTTTACCCGCGCCGCTGGCTCCCACAATCACCGTAATTTTATTTTTTTCTATTCCGAGCGAAAGAGAGTCGAATAACTGCAGACGGGAGCCGCCTTCGGTTTCAAAACTCTTGGTGATATTTTCAGCTTCAATAATTAAAGACATTTTTATTCCCATTTAATCGATTCAATTAAATTTAATTTTAGAGAGTGCCTCGCCGGATAAAGAGACGCGGAAAAAGAAAGCAGCATAGACATTAAAGCGATGATGAATATATCCGCAAAACGTAGCTCAACAGGCAAAGCGTCGATGATATATTTCATTGGATCCAGCGCGTAAAACTTGAAGTAGATCTGCCCGTAGCAAACGGCAATACCGAGAACCGTGCCGGCTAATGTCCCGACTCCCCCGGCGAGCAATCCTTCGAACATAAATATTTTGAGGATAGATTTCCGCTTCGCACCAATTGTTTGAAGCAGCGCAATATCTTTTCGTTTTTCCAGAACCGACATTGTAAGCGAAGTTAAAATATTAAATACCGCCACGATAATTATTAAACTGAGCAGAATATAGGCTGCCCATCTTTCCAAGAGCATTACATCGAACAGATTTTTGTGCAGATCGTACCAACTGTAAACTTTGTAGTTCCCGCCCAATATGCCGGATAATTTGCTGCGGTAATTTTCGGCTTTGCTGAAATCGTTTAGAAAAATTTCAACTCCGTTAATTTTTCCAGGTAGCTCCAATACTTTTTGAGCCGAAGTTAAATCCGTAAATCCGTAAGAAAAGGCATATTCTTTATTATTCACTTCATAAATTCCGCCTAAAATAAAATTCTCCACATTCGGAATATTAAGAGTGACGGCGCTCTTTTGAAGTTCCTTTGCCGAAATAACCTGTACCGTATCGCCAACCCGCAGCCCGAGTTTCAGAGCGAGCGGCAGCCCAAGCATCAGTTTGCCGCCTAAAGACAAATCATCCGCCGAACCGGAGATAATATTGGCTTTCATCTGCTCCCGTTTTTTTTCGAAATTCCCGATGCCTTTCAACGTTACTATTTCAAAATTATTCCGGTTCATAAGCGCGATCCTGCCGTCAACATAAGGCGCGAAGAATTTCACATCCTTCCGTTCTTGCAGTGCTTTCTTAATTTCGGAATAATCCGATTTTTCGTTTATAAAAGAAACTTTAAGATGAGGATCGAAATTAAGCAGCGTTTTTGTTACGATGGAACCGAATCCGTTAAATACGGAAAGCACAACAATCAGCGCGGCTACTCCGATAGTTATTCCGAGCGTTGACAGCAGGCTGATAATAGTAATAAAGCTAAATTTATGCCTCCCGCGGAGATATCTTTTAGCGATAAAAAATTCAAAATTCATTCGAACCTCACTGCGCTCAGCGGACTTATTCTCGACGCAATCCGGCTCGGTATAAAAGATACCAATAGCGAAATAGCAAGCGCGGCTGCCGAAACCAAAAGATAAATTGATAAGTCGAAATAAATGGGAACTTCCGATATAAAATAAATTGACGCGGGGAGAGTGACAATATTGAATTCGGTTTGAGCCCAGCCGAGCGTTAGGGCAAAAATATTACCGAGAATTATCCCCGTTAAGGCTAAAATCATTCCCTGCAGAATAAATATGCTTCGGATGTCTTTTGCTCGGAGTCCAAGCACCCTTAACACGCCGATTTTTCTTGTCTGCTGAATTACGTTCATCAGCATAGTGCCGATAATATTAAACGCGGCGACGAGAATTATTAATCCCAAAATAAGCGGGACGGGTTTTTTTTGTAAATCCAGCCAGGTGAAAATATGCTGATGCGTTTTGTAAAACGACCTTACATAGAATGGAAAGCGGAGTTCGGCGCTTATTTTTTTTGTAAGGGGACGAATATTCTTAATACTGTCAACTTTTATATAAAAACCGGAAATCAAATTATTCAGTCCCGTTAAGTCCTGCATTGCCTTAAGATTTGTGTAGGCTTTTAAGTCGTCGAATTCCGCCATGCCGCTTCTGTAAATGCCTTTAACTACAAATCTTTTTATTATCGGCGGATTATCGATGCTTGGGGGACGGTCGTTTCTGAGCGTGAAAAGAGTTACCTTATCTCCGGTCGATAGAAACATTTTTTCGGCGAGTTTTTCTCCGATAAGAAGCGAGGCGGTCTTTTCATCCGCGCTCAAGTCATATCTGCCGCTGATAATATAATTTTTCAATTTTGAATTATCCCAAGTTGGGTCAATACCTTCCAGCCTAATGCCTTCGCTGTAAGCTCCGCTTTTGATGATAGAGTTTTTAGAGAGGAAAGGAGATAAACTAACGATTGCTTTGTTCTTCTTTTTCAATAAACTTAAGTCGTCGGAATTTATATCGAGATTCCTGCCGCCGAATCCGGAAACGGTTATATGAGCGTTCATATCTATTAAATGATTTTCAATCGCTTTTTCGAATCCGTTTAGAATAGTAAGAGCGATAATTAATATCGCAACTCCAACGGCAATTCCTAAAATAGAAGCGAATGAAATAAACGAGAGGAAAGTTTTTTCCCGTTTATCCAACAGCGATCTGGCAACTATAAATAAAGATAATCTCATAATAATAAAAAATAAATCATAAGATAAAAAAATAATCGCTTTGAGGAAAAAAATTATTAAAAAATGTTTGACTTTGCAGGGACAAAAAAATATTTTAGTAAGCCGTATTTGAATGTACTTTGCACGCGGTATTTTGTACAGAATACTCAGTACTTTGCATATTGAAAAAGAAAAACCACCGGGGCGTAGCGTAGCCCGGTTAGCGCGCCTGCTTTGGGAGCAGGAGGTCGCAGGTTCGAATCCTGCCGCCCCGACAAAAATCTAAGTTCGGTTAACCTCCGCGGTAATTGAGGTGCAGGCACTCTGGAATTTAATTTTTGAAAATAACTGCCGTACCGAATGGGTCAGTTCTTTATGGATTGTTTGCTGCGCCAGTAGCTCAACCGGATAGAGCAACGGCCTTCTAAGCCGTAGGTTAGAGGTTCGAGTCCTCTCTGGCGTACTCTTAGATGGTGGGTATAGCTCAGTTGGTTAGAGCGTCTGGTTGTGGCCCAGAAGGTCATGGGTTCAAATCCCATTACTCACCCGCTTTTTTCTTTCCCTGGCCCCATCGTCTAATGGTTAGGACACAGCCCTTTCACGGCTGAAATAGGGGTTCGAAACCCCTTGGGGTCACCATATAAAGCCTCGCATTTGCGGGGCTTTTTTATTTTATTCCTTTCCATTTATACTCCTTTCCCTTATTTTTGCACACAAAATTTATTTACGGGTTTCTTTTGATGAACAATTTATCAGAAAATATTTATAAATCACCCTCAAATGTGAGAAAATCACTGCTCCCGTCTTTTATGTTTTTTTTGCGGCTGTTCAAAATTATTATTAATAAAAATGGACTCGCTAAAAAAGGCGAATTCAATTCCGCCGAGTTTGCCAAGGCTAATTGGGAAATCCTTCACGCGCTCGAATCCGTGGGCGTTCGTTATGAAGTGGAGGGAATTGACAATGTTAGAAACTTGGACTCTCCCGCCGTATATATTGGGAACCATATGAGTTCTCTGGAAACAATGACTTTAGCTTCGTTTATCGAACCTTTCCGGACGGTTAGCTTCATAATGAAAAAGGAACTGCTCGAATATCCGTTATTCGGCGTCATTACCGGCGCGAGGCATCCTATCACTGTGGGAAGAGAAAATCCGAGGGAAGATTTAATGCATGTTCTAAACGACGGTAAAAAGAAATTAGCCGAAGGCAGGTCTATTGTTATTTTTCCTCAAAGAACGCGCGCTCTTTTTTTCGAACCGTCTAAATTTAATACGCTCGGAATTAAATTAGCGCAGCGGTCGAATGCGTTTATTGTTCCTCTTGCAATTATTAGCGACGCTTGGGGCAACGGAAAATTAGTGAAAGATTTCGGCAAGATTGATACCGATAAAGTAGTCAGAATTTCGTTCGGAAAAGCCTTCAAAGTGGAAAACGCTTCTGAGTCTCATAAATCCGTGCTTGCTTTTATAGGTTCTAAATTCAAAGAGTGGGGAAGAGAGGACTTAATAAAAGAATAAAATTAAATTATTTTTGAAGATTGTTCCAAAGTTATATATTTTTAAAAATGTTGAATAAACAAAGAGATTTATGAGAATATTAAAAGCAAAGAAATTAAAAAAGAGGGACGTAATCGGAATTATCTCTCCGGCGTCTTTTCCGGCGGACTCGTCGAGAATTCAGAATGGAGTGACTTATTTTGAAAAATTAGGTTACAGAGTTGAAATCGGTAAAAATGTCGGTAAGGAATTGGGATATTTAGCCGGAAGCGACGAACAGCGAGCCGAGGATTTGAACGATATGTTCAGGAATAAACAAGTGAAAGCCATTTTCTGCCTCAGAGGCGGATATGGTTCCGGAAGACTTTTGGACAAAATCGATTTCGGCGCCGTTAGAAGAAATCCTAAGATTTTTGTCGGTTACAGCGACATAACAAGTCTGCAAATGGCTTTTCTTCAGAAAGCCGGGCTGGTTACTTTTGCAGGACCGATGGTAGCCGTCGATTTCTACCAGGAGGAAGTGGATGAATTTACAGAGGAATTTTTCTGGAAAATTGTAACATCGAGCAGAAAAATAGGCAAAATAATTAATCCGAATGGAGAGCCTTTTTACAGCTTAACCAAAAGCAGAGGCGAAGGCAGATTAATCGGAGGAAATTTAGCCGTTTTCTCATCGTTGTTCGGAACACCTTATTTCCCAAATTTAAAACATACTATTCTTCTTTTAGAAGATATCTCCGAACCGCCGTATAGAATTGACAGAATGCTGAATCAGTTAAAATTGAGCGGAATTCTGAATAAAACTAACGGTATTGTTCTCGGAAGGTTTGTTGATTGTTACGAGGCGGATGCGACAAAAAAAACGCTTACGTTAAACGAAGTAATTGAAAATTACTTTTCAGCGCTAAAAAAACCGGTGCTTTATAATATTAAACACGGACATATTCAATCCAATATTACAATACCGTTTGGTCTAAACGCAAAGGTTAACGCGTCAAGAAAAATTTTTGAAATTACGGAGAGCGCGGTTTCGTAAAAGGCGCAGCTTGCAAATTTATTTTTCCGGAAATTAAAGCGCTCTTGGGCATAGAGGTATAAAGGTATAGGGGTATAAAGGTATATGTCCCATAATTATAAATTATTTTTTCTGTGTAAATCATGACCGATCTGCGTTTATCTGCGTTCCATTGAGTAGCTCGCCATCCATTTTCAACCGTCCTCTGGCGGTCATCCAACCATCCACTATTCCATTTTACCATCCACTCATCCTAATACACTTCCAAGCGCAACTTTTCACTTCTTCACTTTATCGTTCAATTCTTTCAAATAAGATTCCGCAAGTTTAAAAAACTCGTCCCATTCCTCTTTATCTTCTTTGAATCTTTTAATTTTTTCCGTGAATTGTGCCGAAGAAATTTGATATTTTGCGAATAATTTTTCCTGATGCGCGCGGATAGTATCCGGGATACCGTGATAAAATTCCTCCACGGTTAATAGGTCAATATAAAGATGAGCCAATTTTTCTTTTTCGCCGCCGCTTTTTTGAGAGCAGTAGAAAAGGAAAAATACGGAAAGCAGAATTAAAAATTTAGCTCCGCTTGCTGGCTTCAAATAAAATTTTCTTTTCACGTTCAGTCAGATTTTGATAACCGCTTTTACTTATTTTATCGAGTATCCGGTCAATTTCATCCGGATCTACTTGCTTGCTTTCGCCGCCGCCTATTTCATAAAACTCGGCGTCAACCACATTCCCCTCTTCTTTTTTAAGCGGTCGTCTGAAACCGCCTTTCGGACTTCGGGAAGATTTGAAAGCATCCCGGAATAAATTGAACATTCCGTTCAGATTAATGCCTTTTCTTTTATCGTAAAGCACAAAAGCAAAACCGGAAGCCGCGCCGCCCAAATGCGCTAAACGGGCAATTGATTCTCCAGCATTGCCAACGGAGAAATACTCAATCGCCACTAAAAATCCGATTAAATATTTCGCTTTTACCGGTATAGGCGGAAACAGCAGAAATATATAACGATCGGGATACGTCATGCCGAAAGCTACCATCACTCCGAATACAGCGGCTGACGCGCCGACGGTAAAGGCTCCCTGCAGACCGAGAATTGGCGTAAAAACGAGTTGGAATATACCTCCGACTATGCCGGTTGTTAAATAGTAAACCAAAAACTTTTGACTTCCCCAGAGATTTTCTATTTCCATCCCGAACATCCACAGCAGGAACATATTAAAAAATATGTGCCAAAACCCGCCATGCATAAACTGATACGTAATTAACTGCCATATTTGGAAATTAAACGGTTGACCCGCCGGATCCACGCCGGACAAAGGATTTAACGAAAAATATCTATTTAATATATACCATCCCGGCATTCCGCCGAAAGAAAGGTTTTCAAATATAAACTGAATGAAAAAAACAGCTATATTTATAATTAAAATATTCTTTATTACCGGAGGGAATAAATAAAAACCTCTGAATCCTCTCGGTCTGTAATAATCTCTATCGAATAAACTCATACTAACCTATTTCTTTACAATTTAAAATCCAAGTTAAAAGATTTTCTTTAAAATAAAAAGAAGCAATCCAAGGGCATTAGACTGCTTCCGTAATTAAAAGTTTCAAGAAAATCTAAGCGTCCGTTAAAGCCGCCACGCCGGGTAAAGTTTTGCCTTCCAAAAATTCTAGGGAAGCTCCGCCGCCGGTTGAAACATGCGATACTTTAGTATCAAGTCCCGCCTGTTTAATAGCGGATGCGGAATCCCCGCCGCCGATAATTGTAACGGCTCCGTTTTCGGTTGCTTTTACAAGCGCTTCCGAAATTGCGTTTGTGCCTACTGCAAAATTTTCGAATTCAAAAACGCCCATCGGACCGTTCCAAACTATCGTTTTACTCCGAAGAATTTCTTCTTCAAAAACTTTAATCGTCTTCGGACCGATGTCTAATCCCATCATGTCGTCCGGTATTTGATCCACGTCAACAATTTGCGCCGGCGCGTCGTTCGCAAATTCTTCCGCGGTTACAACGTCCACCGGAAGAAGAAATTGAACGTTGGATCTTTCGGCTTTAGATAAAATCCTTTTTGCCAAATCCAATTTTTCTTTTTCCAGCAGAGACGTCCCGATATCGTAATCCATTGCTTTAAGAAAAGTGTACGCCATTCCCCCGCCGATTATAAGCGTATCGACTTTACCGAATAAATTTTTAATAACGTCAATCTTCCCGGAAATTTTCGCGCCGCCCAATATAGCTGTAAACGGACGTTTCGGATTCGTAATAGCGGCGCCGAGGAAATCCAATTCCTTCTGCATTAAGAACCCCGCCGCACAAATATCAAAATACTCTGTTACGCCTACCGTGGAAGCGTGAGCGCGGTGCGCGGCTCCGAAGGCGTCGTTTACGTAAATATCGCCCAGCTTTCCGAGCATCTCGGAAAATGAGGAATCGTTTTCAGTCTCTTCTTTATGAAATCTCAAATTTTCCAATAAAAGCGCTTCTCCGTCGTTCAGCGACGACGCTAAGTTTTCCACTCCGCCGCCAACGCAGTCGTCGGTAAATTGCACTTCCCGGTTAAGAAGTTCGCTCAACCGAACGGCAACAGGCTTGAGACTTAGTTCCGAATTAACTTCCCCTTTCGGTCTGCCCAAATGGCTCATTAAAATAATTTTCGCGCCTTTCTCAATCAACATCTCAATTGTCGGAAGAGCCGCGGAAATTCGTCTGTCGTCTGTTATTTCCCGATTTTCGTTCAGCGGCACGTTAAAATCAACGCGCATTAAAACGCGTTTACCCTTAACGTCCACAGAATCGATGGTTAATTTTCCCATTATTACCTCAAACTTTACTATAAATAAAAAAAGACGCGGCAAATAATTTACCGCGTCTGAAAATTCCCAAAAATATAATTAAGCAATCTTTTTCAACAAATCCACTACGCGGCAGGAATAGCCCCACTCGTTGTCGTACCAACTGACAACTTTAACAACATTTCCCTTAGCCATAGTCGAGAGCGAATCGAAAACGCTCGAATGCGGATTGCCGATAATATCGGAAGAAACTAGAGGATCGACGGCAAATTCGAGAATGCCTTCCATAGGACCTTCGGCGGCGGCTTTCATCGCTGTGTTAACTTCTTCAACTGTTACTTCCCGTTTAAGAACCGCCACTAAATCCGTGATCGAACCGTCCGGAGTAGGAACTCTCATCGCCATTCCGTCCAATTTACCGTTGAGTTCGGGAATAACTTTACCGACGGCTTTAGCCGCTCCGGTGGAGGTGGGAATAATATTCATTGCCGCGGCTCTTGCTCTTCTCAAATCGCTGTGAGGCAAATCGAGAACTTTCTGATCGTTTGTGTAAGAGTGTACGGTTGTCATAAATCCTTGTTCAATTCCGAATGAATCGTTAAGAACTTTTACCATCGGAGCCAAACAGTTTGTGGTGCACGACGCATTGGAAACAACCTGCTCGTCGCCTGTTAAAACATCTTCGTTAACGCCAAGAACAACTATAGCGTCAACCTCGCCCTTAGGCGGCACAGTCAAAATAACTTTTCTCGCGCCTGCTTCCACATGTTTTAAGCACGCCTCTTTAGTACGAAAAACTCCAGTCGATTCCACAACAACGTCAACTCCCAGTTTCCCCCATTTTAAATTAGCCGGATCTCTCTCGGCGGTAATTTGAATTTTTTGTCCGTTTACAACAATTGCATCCCCTTCGGCGTAAACTTCGCCGCCAAATCTGCCGTGCACCGAATCATATTTTAAAAGATGCGCTAATGTTGCCGCGTCGGTTAAATCATTAATTCCCACAAATTCTACATTGCCCAACTGCAGCGATCTTCTGAATACGAGCCTTCCTATCCTACCGAATCCATTAATACCAACTTTGATTGACATTATTTATTCCTCCCTTATTTAATATTTTTTTTAAAGTCTCACCGAAATATACTCCTGACTTCTTTTTAATTCAATTTATCGGCAAGTAATTTTTTGTAAAATATTCTATTTTATTTAAATTTAATTATATATTAATCTCAATAATTAATTTCGGGAGGGATCTTATGTCAGGTCCATTGGATTTCCTGCTTTATGTGCCCATATTTGCCGATTTACCAACTGAAACAATAGAAACAATTGAAAAAGCCGGAACAAGAAGGAATTACAAAAAGGACAGCGTAATTCTTTTGGAAGAAGACGCCGGCAGCGCTCTATTTGTAATTATTTCAGGTAAAGTAAAAGTCGCCCGTACGAGCGCCGACGGGAAAGAAGTAATTTTAACAATATTAGGCGACTCCGATTTCTTCGGCGAGATGGCAATATTAGACGGACAGACAAGATCCGCTAACGTAATTGCCACGGAAGATTCCGAGTTGTTTATGATACGAAGAGAAGATTTTCTTCATCTTCTTACAATCCATCCCGAAGTTTCTATCGCTCTACTGCAGGAACTGACTCAGCGTCTGCGCCAGGCGGATATGAAAATAAAATCTCTTACACTCAAAGACGCCGAAGGTAAAGTAGCCACAGTGCTTCTTCAGATTGCCGACGATTTAGGAACAATTAAACACGGCAAGGTGGAAATTGAAAAGATGCCTCTGCAGCAGGACTTAGCCAATATGGCGGGAACATCCAGGGAAACAATCTCCCGAACACTCCACACTTTCGCAAAAAAAGGTCTCGTTGAAATTGAAGGTTCTAAACTTAGAATTATCGATTACGAAAGTTTCAAAGAGAGTTTTAATTAATGCAATTAAGAATAGATCTCCATGTCCACACTAACTGTTCCGACGGGCATTATTCGCCCGAAGAAATTGTTACGCGCGCAAAAAGCCGAGGTTTAAATACAATTTCTATTGTTGACCACGATTCGGTTAGCGGGCTTGAGGAAGCAATATTCCACGGCGATAAAATCGGACTGAATGTTATTCCCGGTATTGAGATAAGCACCGATATCGAAGGAAGAGAAGTTCATCTTCTCGGTTACTTTATTGATTATGAAGATAAAGAATTTCTTGATTATCTTAAATTCTTCAAAAAGGAGAGAGAGTTCCGGGCAATAAGAATTGTGAATAAATTACAAAATTTAGGATTGAAAATTAATTTTGAGGACGTAAAAGAAATTGCAGGGAATTCTACCATCGCTCGTCCTCATATCGCTTTTACAATGGTAAAATTAGGACTGGTTAAAGATTACTACGCCGCGTTTAGAAAATATTTGTACGACAACGGTCCGGCATACGAAAGAAAAATTCATTTTTCTCCTTCCGCGGCAATAAAATTAATAAACGATACAGGCGGACTTTCGTTTATAGCGCACCCGAATAATATGAAAGAAAGCGTTCTGAGAAGTATGCTTGATTCGGGAATAGACGGTATCGAGGTCGTCCACCCGTCGCATTCCGCTTACAGGAAAAAGTTTTACACCGATTTAGCAAATCATTATTGCGTGCTTAAATCCGGCGGGTCGGATTTTCACGGCGGTGAAATGGGCGATGAAAATAATTTGGGGAAATTTACTATTCCTCCTCATTTCATACTCGATATGAAACGGGCGCTGGTCCGAAACTCCGCGTAAAATTATGCGCCGGAATTTTTGACCTTCATTCTATTCAAAAAAAATATTATTTTACGTATTGGAAGAGTTTATTAAATCAATTGGGTGACGGAATGCGGATTTTCATTTTTCTTATTTGTTCAGCCGGAATAATTCTATCGCAGAATTTCGGGCCGTGGCAAAATTATACAGACATGCAGAATGTCAAAAACATCTCTATATCGAACGAAAAAATAAGCGCTGTAACTTCCGGCGGAATGTTTCTTTTTTATCCCGCCGACAGCAGCTATTTAAAACTGACAAAATCCGAAGGACTGCAGAGTCAGAATTTGACAGCGGTAACTCAAGACGCCGCCGGACGGATTTGGATAGGCAGCGGGGAAGGATTCATACATATTTACGATCCGGCGGACAATTCGCTGCAAACCATCCGCGATATTTACGCGTCGAACAAAACCCAGAAAAGTATCAACTATCTCACTGCTCTCGGAGATACTATTTTTGTCGCGACCGATTTCGGAATATCACTGATCGATGCCAAGAGTTTTATCTTTCTCGATACTGTGTTGAAGTTCGGCAGCCTTCCGGCTGAAACTAAAGTAAATTCTCTGTTCATTAAGGATAGAATCTACATTGCAACGGATTTGGGATTAGCTATTTCCAAAGCCAATGCCGTTAATCTTACCGCGCCGGAATCTTGGACATCTTACGGGTCTTCCGACGGATTAAAAGCAGTTAAAATTTTCGCCATTGATTACTACGGCGGAATAATAGCTGGAACTGACCGCGGTATTTTCAAGTTTGACGGAAACGTCTGGAACAAACTTATCGAGCAAACATTCGACTGCCGCGGTATTGCCGTGGACGGCGGCGATTTATATTTCGTTACTGCAAAGGATACTTTAGAAACTCATACCGTAGCAAGATTTGTTAAGTATGACGGAGCAAACGTTAAAACTCAATTCGGCGAGTTCGATGAGAATTATTATTCTATTCTTAATATATCTAATAAAATTTATATAAGTTCCTCACATGGAATCATGAAAATCGACGGTCTCAAAAAGACGGAAATTAAGCCCAACGGACTTGTTGATAACTCCGTTCACCGGCTCGCGATAGATAAAGAAAGCAATCTTTGGACTGTAAGCGGAAAAAGTTCCTCCGGTTCGGGAATAAATTTTTTCGACGGCAAAACATGGAGAAATTTCAACAAAACAAATACGCCGGGATTAGGTTCAAACGCGTTTTACGGATTGTATGCGGCAAAGGACGGGCGAGTTTTCTTGGGAAATTGGGGACAGGGATTTGCGATTTATGAAAACGGCGATTTCCAATTTTTCAACTCGAGCAACACTAATCTCACCGGTATCAAACCGAATTTGAAATATATCGTAGTTACAGATCTTCAATTAGACGATAAAAATAATTTGTGGATCACAAATTCGGAAACGGCGTTTTCGGAGACAATGAATATGTTTTCCGCCGACGGCAAGGAATATAATTATCGCATCGGAACTCGCTCAATTCCCGTTAGCCCTGAATGCCTTAGTATGACGATTGACCAATTCAACACTAAATGGTTCAATGTTGTTTCGGCTGTAAGCGGGGAATTGGGACTTTATTATTTTAACGAAAACGGCACGCCGGACGACATCAGCGACGATACTTGGGGAGTTCTTAACTCAAACGACGGACTCAACAGCAATACTGTTAATGATATTGCGTTGGATAAGCGCGGAGAACTTTGGGTTTGCACAAGTCTCGGCATTAACATTATTCCGAATCCCGGCAATCCGACTTCCCGCATCAGCAGCGTTTTCCCCGTGCGTCAGCAGAATGTTATTACCGTTACGGTAGATCCGCTGAACCGAAAATGGGTAGGGACAAATGAAGGCGTATTCGTGCTTTCGTCGGACGGATCATCGCTAATCGCCGATTTCACAAAGGACAATAGTCCACTCCCAAATAATAACATAAAATCCATTACTATTAATGAAAACAACGGAATGGTTTACATCGGAACCGATTTCGGAATATCCGCTCTAAAATCCTCAAGCGTTAAACCTAACAATACTTTCGGAGATTTATTCGTTTATCCTAATCCGGTTTATATTTCGAACGCTAAAAATAATCAGGTTTCGATTGACGGTCTTATTAAAGAAACGACTTTGAAGATTTTAACGATTTCGGGCAATTTAGTGAGAGATATCGTCACTCCGGGAGGACGAATGGCAGCTTGGGATTTGCGCGACGAAAGCGGAGACCTTGTGCCGTCGGGTATATATTTGATAGTGGCATACGACGCCGAAGCAAATAATGTGGCAACAATAAAGTTAGCTGTTTTAAGAAATTAGATTACGGATGTTTCAAGGGAATGATTGATATAAACAACCTTTCGGTTCAATTTACCGGAACTCCCCTATTTGAAAACGTAAATTTCAAAATCAATGAAGGGGATAAAATTTGTTTAGTAGGACCGAACGGAAGCGGAAAAACCACTTTACTGAAAATAATTAAAGGTATCGAACAGCCGGAGGAAGGCGCCGTCCGTTTTCAAAAAGGGCTTAGGATAGGATATCTCCCCCAGGAATACTACAGCGTTAAAGAAAATCATCTTTTCGACGAAGTAAAAGAATCGCTCGATCTGTTTATTGAATTGGATCTGCGGGAAGAGGAAATCCATTCGCAAATGGAATCGTCTTCGGATGAAGAAAGAGCAAATCTTATTAATGAATTGGGAGAGATTCACCACAGAAAAGAAACCGTGGGTTATTATTCAGTCGATTCCGAAATTGAAAAAGTATTGGAGGGATTGGGATTTGACCAAAACGATTTCCAAAGAAAAATAAGCGAATTTTCCGGCGGATGGATTATGCGTATTGAACTGGCGAAAATCCTCCTCGGTTCAAACGATATTCTTTTACTCGATGAGCCGACTAATCATCTCGATATTGATTCGCTCTATTGGCTGGAAGAATATCTAAAATCATTCCGCGGAGCTTTGTTGATTGTTTCGCACGATAAGAGTTTTATTAATTCCATTACGGATAAAACCTTGGAAATATTTAACCGTAAAATTGTCTTCTTCAAAGGGAATTATCAGAAATATATTGAATTCAAAGCGGAAAGAGATAGAATAATTGAAGCGGAAAGAAAAAACAAGCTTCTTAAGATAAAGGACACCGAAAAATTTATAGAGCGTTTCCGGTACAAAGCGACAAAGGCTAAACAGGTTCAAAGCAGAATTAAAATGCTTGAAAAGATAGAAATCGAAGATGTTATCACGGATAGAAAATCGATCAAAATCAACTTCCCCGCTCCTCCCCGCTCGGGGAATGTTCCGGTTGAGTTGAAAGATATTTCAAAATCTTTCGGAGATAATAAAGTTTTCGATGGAGTAAATTTTTTAATTGAAAGAGGAGAAAAAATAGCTTTTGTCGGTCCCAACGGAGCGGGTAAAACTACTCTTTCCAGAATCATTGCAGGGAAAACAGAAGTTAGCTCGGGACAAGTTATTTACGGCGGAAATACTACTATTTCATTCTTTTCCCAGGAAGCCGCGGAAGACCTTGACTTAGACTCTGACGTAATAAGCATAATATATAATTCCAGGAGCGAAATATCATTGGGAAGAGCGCGTTCCATTCTCGGAGCTTTCCTTTTCAGCGACGACGATGTATTCAAAAAAGTCGGCGTTCTTTCCGGCGGTGAGAAAGCCCGAACCGCTTTGGCAAAACTTTTACTCACTCAAGCTAATTTAATTATTCTCGACGAACCTACCAATCACTTGGATTATCAATCCAAAGACGTCCTTCAGCGGGCGTTAATGGAATTCCCGGGAACGCTGATAATCGTTTCCCACGACGTTGATTTTCTTCGTCCGCTTGTTACCAAAGTTGTCGATATAAGAGACGGCAAAGCGAATATTTATCCCGGCGGCATTGATTATTTTCTCACTAAGCGATTTAAACTCGACAATTCGCAGAAAGTAAAAAATACGGAAGTAAAACAGAATAGAAGAAAAGAATTAAAAAGGAAGGAAGCCGAATTAAGGCAGAAGATATTCAAAGCTACAAACAAACTTAAGCTGAAAGTTGAAAAAATTGAAACGAAAATTTCCGAATTGGAAGATAAAAAACGGGAAGTGGAAGCGCTTCTCGCGTCCGAAAAAATTTATTCGTCGCCTGATAAATTAAAATATAACAATAAAATCTACAACGAAGTTAAAGCGGAATTGGAAAACACTCTGGACGATTGGGCGGAACTAACCGATAAACTCGAGAGAGCGTTTTCAGAGTTCAAGATTGAAGACAATTAATTTCCGTTCTCTTTTTCCGTTGTCGCGTCTTTGCCGTTAATTGAAATTAATTCGCTGAACAAATAAGATTTCAATCCGAACATTTCTGCGGTTGAAAATAAATACCTCAAATAATTATACGATATTTGGTAACTTCCCGGCTTCGCTTCTTCTTTAACAGGACGGTGCGCATAAAATACAATTATGGAATTCTCCTTCTTTGCCCTTTCCAGCGCGTCGTGTAACTGGAGTTTTGTAACCTCAAATTTCACGTCAATGCCTAAAGCGCTTATTACATTTGCGCTGCCGGTAAAGTAAATTTCGTCCAAATCTTTCGGTTCGGTTAAATATTTCCCATACCAATGCCTCTGCGCTTCGGTTACGTCTCTCAAAAGCGTGAATTTTTTCAATAAAAGGGAATCGGTGAAAATATTATTTTTGCCGAACGGATAGGAAAAAGATTTCGGAGTTATTCCGAATTTATTTAATCTTTCAATCGAGCTATTAATCTCAAGGCGCATAAATTCATCGGCTCCGTATTCGTCAATATATTCGGGCACATTCACATGGCGCTCCGTGTGAACGCCAATTTCGTGTCCCTCCTCCTTCAGAATCTGCAGGAGCTTCAACTGCTCATCCGTTAATCCGTTCGCTCCTTCAATAAAAAAAGTCGCTTTCACTTTGAACGAATCGAGCAAAGGTTCAACCGCGGACCAATCCTTTATGTACGCGTCGTCGAATGTAATTACAAAACCCGCGGGGAATTTCTTTCCGTCGGCAAAACGACTGCCGGAATTATCTCCGTTTTTTTCAGGCGCGCAGCATGTTAACGTAAATGCGGCAAGGAGTAATAGTGAACGCAGTATCTTATTATTCAAGGGAACGTTCCGATTCACTTCGAAAATTCTTCTGTCAGCGCTACGCCGCCTAATAACGGCGCGTCGTCGCCGAGTTTAGTGGATAACAGAGTAACTTGTTTCCCAGGCTCTTCAAGAACGCTTTTGTAGAAAGCTTTGCTAATTAATGGCATCATAAAATCGCCCATCGCTTCAATCACTCCCCCGCCGAGAACGATTGTATCAAAATTCAAAAGAGTATTAATACTTCCTAAAACAGTTCCGATTACTTTACAAGCGGATTCAATATGTCCGATAACATACTTATCGCCTTTTGCAACGGCATTGGCCAGAGCTTTACTTTTGATTCGCTTTTTTTCCATTTCACTGAGAACAGATTCGGGATGCTTTTTTAAATCCTTTTTTATAGCGTCAACAATCGCCGTTCGACTCGCAATATTTTCAAAAGTTAAATTTTTTTTCCCGCCGCTAAGCGAACCGTTCGCGGTAACTTTCATGTGTCCGATTTCTCCCGCGAAGAATCCGGAACCGCGATAAATTTTATGATCAATTATTAACGCTCCCCCTATGCCGGTGCCGACAAACACAACGAGCATATTGTTTGTCTTTTCGCTGAACTCAAATTTTTTAATTCCAAGCGCGGCGAGGTTAACGTCGTTTTCAATTAACACCGGAATTTTAAACCGCTTCTGAATCGCCTTTTTAATATTGAAATTTTTTATCTTCAAATTCGGAGCGCTTCCAATTATTCCCGTATGCGGATTAACGGTTCCGGGAACTCCCATGGCTATTGCTCTTATTGATGATTCGGCAATTTTATTCTTTTTAATCAAGCCTTTAACGGAATCGACAATCGGCTCGACGATCGAATCTGTATTTTCGCTAATCTCCGTAGGTATTTTTACTCTGTCAACAATTTTGCTTATGTCGTCTATCAGCGCCGATAGAACATTTGTCCCTCCCAAATCGATTGTAACGATATATTTTGATGCCAATTGAATCCTCCTTATTTTTATTTTACAAAATAAATAACTGTTTCTATTTTTCCAAAAGGTTGTATTATCATCGCATG
>CAYNUJ010000026.1:0-25204 GCA_964400095.1 uncultured Melioribacteraceae bacterium | reverse complement strand
GTTTTATCTTTCGGTAAATTACACGGAGTTCCACGGAGAAGGCACGGAGAAACACAGAGGGGTGAAAAAGGGGATAAAAGCTCTAAAGACGTTCTGTGCTTGTGCGGTTTGAATTTGGTATGGATGTCCAAAGACTCTGCAAGTTTTGCGGATGCGAAGCCGAGAATTGACTTATGAAGGTCTTTTTCATTAACCATATATGGCATATAAGAAAATATAAGCCGGAACTTTTATGCCCTTATATGTCTTATATGGTTCAAAAGAAGCGCGGTTTAAATATTGGACTTAGTATGAATGTCCACGGGACGCTATTCGTATGCGGAACTTTAACATAGATTTGGGATGAATGGATGATTGGATGCTTAAGCTTTTTCCATGCATTCATCCAAAATCGTTCCTCCGCGTACCTTGTGTCTGAATTCGTTTCACTGAGATAAAGCCTTGCTCTATTAATAAATTTGGAATTATATTTACTTCATGAAAAAAGCAAAAATTAAAAATTTCAGTATTGACGAACTTGAGGTTTTTCTTGAAGAAATCGGAGAGAAAAAATTCCGCGCCGGACAAATATTCAATTGGCTTTACAACCATCTGGCGGCGGATTATTCCGAAATGCGGAATATTCCCAAAACTTTAAGAGCGAAGCTGAGCGAATTAACGGAAATCAATTCGTTGATAGCGACAGACGTAAGTCAATCCTCCGTAACCGGAACGGCGAAGTTCCTGTTCAAAACAGACGACGGATACAGTATTGAATCTGTGTTCATTCCGGAAGAAAAGAGAAACACTTTATGTATTTCAACCCAAGTTGGCTGTCCGTTGGACTGCAAATTCTGCGCGACGGGATTAATGGGCTACAAACGGAATTTAACCGCCGGAGAAATTGTCGATCAATATTTGTTAGCGGCTAAGCGTTACGGTAAAAAAACAATTACCAATGTTGTGTATATGGGAATGGGCGAACCGTTATTAAATTACAAAAACACAATTAAAAGTCTCGAAATTTTCACATCCGAATCAAACACGGCGCTCAGCAGAAACAGAATCACTATTTCTACAAGCGGAATTCCTAAAAGAATTAAAGATTTGGCGGATTCCGGAGTTAGAGTGAAAATCGCTTTGTCGCTGCATTCCTGTTTCGAGGATATCAGAAATAAAATTATGCCTATCAATTTAAAATATAGTCTGAAGGAAAACATTGACGCGCTGGAATATTATTATAAAAAAACAAAAAAAAGAATCACTTATGAATACACGATGTTAAAAGGAATTAACGATAGAAAAGAAGATGTGAAAGCGTTAACAAAATTGCTCCGGCGTTTGCCGAGTAAATTGAATATTATTCCGTTCAATTCAATCGCTCATATGGAACCCGGCGGTTTATCGGCTAAATTAGAACCAACTTCTCTAAATGAAATTCACGAATTCGCCGGTAAATTAAGAGAAAATAACGTTACCGTTATGATACGCGATACGCAGGGAGACGACATTGCCGCGGCTTGTGGGCAGCTTGCAAATAGCAAGTCTGCCGGTATATGAGTAGGATTTGTATTTTATCGAAATACTTAATATTTTTGCCAATAATTGTCTAAACAAATATCGTCTAAATGAAAAGTTTAAAAGACATAATAAGAGAAGCAAGACTGAAGCAAGGAATTGTGTTGAGGAAAGTTGCATCTGCGACTGAAATTGACCAAACAATTATTAATAAATTTGAACTTGGAGAGCGTAAACCATCAAGAGAGCAGGTTGAGAAACTGGCTGACTTTTATGGTTTGGACAAAGATGAATTAATTATTGCGTGGAAAAGCGATTTGGTTTACAACGACTTAAAAGATGAAAAGTTAGCTAGCCAAATTCTTAAAATAGCAGAACAGAAAATTGAATATTCTAAAAAGGGTAAATGAGATATGTCAACAAATACAAAGAAGGATAAATTTTATAGTGTTTTAAAAAACATTTTTATCGGCGCTGAAATTGAGGGCAATTCCGGTTATGTAAACTTGATGCGGATAAAAAATAAATACTATCAGGATTTTAAAGGTCAATTGTCAAAAGATATTGATAAAAAACTGGACGAAGTAGGCAGAAACTTTGAAGAAGAACTATACAATAAACTATACACATTCTTTAAAAAATATTTTTCTGAAAGCGGGTCAATCTATTTCTCTTACACGCCATTACAAGAAAAAGTTTACGAAAGAATTTACCGTGACGATAAAGATGTAATGCTATTTTGGAAAACCAATATGCTCTATTATGTTAAGACAGAAAGGCTCTATCAAAATATGGACTTCCAAGATGAAGACAACCTGATTTGGTATCATTTTGACGTGTCGGAATTGGAGCATAAAAAGAATAATGAAAAGAAAGAACTGATTTTTGAATATGATAAATCCTTCTTTGAAGATAACAAACGTGAAATTTTCTTTAAAGTAAAGTACTCTAAAAACGGGTCTAAAACCAAAATTGAAGACATTTTAAAAAAGATAAAAAAATCTACACTAGCTTTAAGTTCATACAAAGAGCAAGAATTAAAAAGAGCATTGGGTGTTTTCCGCAAACAAAGCGAAGTTGACTATTTTATTAACAAAAACGCTAAAGAATTTCTGCGGGAACAATTTAGTATTTGGATTAAAACTTATGTTTTTGACGATGACACGATTTTTAAAGAAGCGCGCCTGAAACAATTAAAAGCTTTACGTGATATTGCCTATAACATTATTGACCTGGTTAGTCAGTTTGAAGACGAATTGGTTAAAATTTGGAACAAGCCAAAATTTGCTCATTCTTCCAATTATGTGATTACGCTAGATAAAATTGCCGAGAAAGACCTTGATTTGCTCAAAAAAATACTCGCAAGCAAAGGAGCGGAAAAGCAAATATATGAATGGCATAAATTAGGAATACTTACCGAAACGTTTAAGATTGATGATATTTTCCAAAAAGAAGAAATAAACGAAGAACTTTTTGAAGAAAAAAATAAAAGTATCTTAAATGAAAAATGGCAATACCTGCCGCTTGATACTAAATACTTTAAAGAATTTGAGTTTGATATACTCGCTTTGTTTGATGATTTGGATAATCAATTGGACGGCTGGCTCATACATTCCGAAAATTATCAGGCGTTGAATACTATTAAACATAAATTTTATAAAAAAATTGATGCTACCTATATTGACCCTCCATACAACACTGATGCTTCATCCATTATTTACATAAACAACTATAAAAACTCATCTTGGCTTTCTTTAATGGAAAACCGATTGAATCTTACCAAATCCTTACTTAATAATAAGGGAATAATTTGTGTGGCAATCGATGATGAACAGGTTTCTGAACTGCGTCATATTATGAAAGGGCTTTATCATAAGGAAATAGGAATTGTTGCTGTTCGTTCAAATCCGGCCGGTAGGAAAACCAAAGGTAAATTCGCTCCTGCTCATGAGTACGCACTTTTTTATGGTCAATCTGATGATGCAATTCCAAATAGTCTGGCATTGACTGATAAAAGATTGGCTCGTTATCCAAATAAAGACAGGGTCGGGAGATTTGCATGGGCCAATTTTATTAGATCCGGTAGTAACGATAAAAGATCAGACCGTCCAAAATTATTTTATCCAATCTTTGTTGATAATTATAATACTATTCGTATTCCAAACCTAGAATGGGATGATAGCAAACGTGAATATAAACTTTTAGAACAGCCGAGTAAAGATGAAAAAATTATATATCCCGTTATTGAAAAAGGAGGGAACCTCATTGAGAAAAATTGGCAAAGGGGTCATATACGTGTAACTTCAGAACTTGGTGAATATAGAATAAGAAGAGTTAAAGACAAAATATCCATTGATTTCAAAACACGAATGGACGAGGATTCACTACCAATTACATGGTGGGGTAAGAGTGAATACGCCTCAGCAAATCATGGAGCACTGGAACTAAAGAAACTATTTGGTGATAAAGATTTTGATTTCCCAAAAGCAAAAGAACTTGTAAAAGATTGTATTAGGGTCCAATCCAATAATAAAAACGGGATTATTTTGGATTATTTTTCAGGTTCCGGTACATCGGGTCATGCTGTTATGGAACTAAATAGGGAAGATAACGGTCGTAGAAAAAGCATACTAATTGAATTAGGAGAACATTTTATTAATGTCATTTTACCAAGAATGAAGAAACTTTCATTTTCTCTTGATTGGGATAATGGCAATGCAATTAATAGCAAAAGCATAGGCGGCTTTTTCAAATACTACGAATTAGAGCAATACGAAGAAACCTTACGCAAAGCAAAATACGAAGACAAAGGCGCGCTGCCGAAAGACATTTATCATCAATACATATTCTTCAAAGATTTGAAATTGGCGAATGAAGTTGTAAAACTTGACGACGAAAGCAGAAGCATAAAAGTTGACCTTACCAAACTGCACAACAAAATAGATATTCCCGAAACATTGAGTTTTTTAACGGGTAAATTTATCAAGCAAATTTTAAAGGATAAAGTAATATTCACGGACGGCAGCGAAATTGAATACGCCGACATTGATTATAGAATAGTAAAACCTTTGATTTGGTGGTAGTATGGAAAAGAGAACGGCAATAAAACTTTTCGAAAGCAAAAAAATTCGTACGCATTGGGATAGCGAGGAAGAGAAATGGTATTTTTCAGTTCAGGATGTGGTTTTGGCATTAACCGACAGCCGGGATGTGAAACAATACATCAAAAAAATGCGAAGTCGCGACCCTGAGCTAAATTTAAACTGGGGTACAATTTGTACCCCCGTTACAATGCTGGCTGCAGATGGGAAAATGCGAAAAATACAAGCATCCGATACCGAAGGATTATTGAGAATTATACAATCCATTCCATCCCCTAAAGCAGAACCATTTAAACGCTGGCTGGCAAAAGTAGGAGCAGAAAGAATTGATGAAACAGTTGATCCTGAATTAGCTTTTGAACGCGCAATGGATACCTATCTAAAAAAAGGATACAGCAAAGAGTGGATTAACCAGCGATTAAAAAGCATTGAGGTAAGAAAAGAGTTGACGGATGAATGGGACAATAGAGGCGTTAGGAAAGGTTTGGGGTATGCTATTTTAACCAACGAAATTACAAAAGCTTGGTCGGGTTTTACGGTTAAAGATTACAAAAGATTCAAAAGATTGAAAAAAGAAAATTTGCGTGATAATATGACAAATCTTGAATTGGTTTTAAATATGTTAGCCGAAGCGACTACTACCGAAATTTCAAAAGAAAAGAAACCGGAAACTTTTGAGCAGAACAGAATAATTGCCAATCAGGGCGGAACAATCGCGGGAAATGCCCGAAAAGAAATAGAAGAAAAATCAGGCAAAAAAGTAATAACATCGGCAAACGCCAAAAAACTTATAAAAGCAAAAGATAAAAATGAATAGCGGCATTTTATACAATATAGCCGGGCATATTGATTTTGAGCAATTGCCCGTTCTTTGGAAAGATATAGATTTCAATAAATTTTCAGAAAACAAATCTCTTTATCCATATCAAAGAGAAGCATTACAAAATGCGGCTAAAATCATTTATAAATTCTACCGGAATTTCACCTATACGGAAAATGCCAAAAAGCAATTTTTAAAACTGCTTGAACAAAACGGCTTAACCAGAGAAAAGCAATATAAATATTTTGCCGTAGAACAAAGCGACAGCAATGCCTACCAAATACTTTCTGAAATAGATGATTTTAAGGAAGATGATTATAAATACAAATATTATCTTGCTCCTTACAATTTTATCAACCGAATGAGTTTCTGGATGGCAACCGGCAGCGGAAAAAGTATTGTGCTCATCAAACTGATTGAGTTGCTGCAAAACTTAATTCACAACGAACTATTGCCCGATAACCGTATTTTATTTTTGACGCATCGTCAAGATTTAATTGAGCAATTAAAAAAACATATCGTAGAATTTAACGAATATGCAAAGAGAGAAAAAGGCATTGAATTTATTGTAAGGGATTTGCGGGAATTTCCCGAACAGGAAATGAACGGCAATTTGTTTAAAGACACACAAATTAACATTTATTTTTATCGTTCCGATTTAATTTCCGATATTCAAAAAGAAAATATTGTTGACTTTAAAAATTACGACAACGATGGAAAGTGGTTTTTAATACTCGACGAAGCACATAAAGGCGATAGCGAAGAAAGCAAGCGGAAGCAGTATTTTAATGCGCTATCAAGAAATGGATTTTTGTTTAATTTTTCAGCCACATTCACGGATGAAATAGACATACTTTCAACGGTATATAATCTTAACCTTGCCGAATATATTAAAAAAGGTTACGGAAAGCACTTATACATATTTCAAGAACAATTTAAGAATTTCAAAACTACAGAAGACAATAAAGATTTTGAAGAAGAAGAAAAACAGAAAATTGTTTTAATGTCCGTAATAACGCTTGCCTTTATAAAAAAACAATCGGAAAAAATAAGGAATGAATTCGGCTCAGAGCATTATCATAATCCGTTGCTTCTAACATTGGTAAATTCGGTATCTGCAAAAGACAGCGATTTGTATTTGTTTTTCAGAGAATTGGAAAAGATTGCAAAAAAGGAAGTTGACGAAACTTTGTTTTTTAATGCAAAATCTACTTTGCAAAATGATTTATATCGTTTTAAATCTATTGAATTTGAAGGAACTGAATTATTTGAAGATGCTGAAATAGCAAGCATTAATAATCTCTCGCTTGATGAAATTCTAAAATATGTTTTTAACTCTGATACAAGCGGTGATTTTGAAATCAAACGAAATCCGAAAAATAAACAGGAATTATCGTTTAGAGTAAAATCGGGAGCTAATTCAGAACCTTTTGCACTTATTAAAATTGGTGATATAAAAGAATTTGAAAAAAACAATCTTGAACATTACGATATAGAAGAAGAGTTTGAAAATATTAGTCTATTTGAAAATATTGATGAAAGTTCTGTAAATATTTTAATGGGCAGCCGCGCCTTTTACGAAGGCTGGGACAGCAACCGACCAAATATTATTAACTTTGTAAATATCGGCACGCATAAAGACGCCAAGAAATTTATTTTGCAATCTGTCGGCAGAGGAATACGAATTGAACCGATAAAAAATCAGCGTAAAAGATTATTGCCTTTAATTAACGATGGGATAATTAAAGATGAAGATTTAAAAGCTAAAGTAAAGGATGTTAAGCTTATAGAAACCTTGTTTGTTTTTGGCACAAATCAAAAAGCAATTTTATCGGTTCTTGAAACCTTGAAAGGCGAACAGCAAGAAGAAGAACATCTATTAAGTTTATTTGAGAAAGATAGTTTCTCTTATCCTTTGTTAATTCCTGTTTACAAAAATGCTTCATCAAATAATGAAAGGCATTTAAAGCGATTAAGAATTAATAAAGACGATTTTGCTCTGTACAACGACATTGTTGAAACAATGGATAAAACAGCTATTGCTTTCAATTTCAATCTTAAATATGAAGATGTTGCGATTTTAACTGAGAAACAAAAGGAGAGTGATAATTTCAAACAAGTTGAAAACGAAAAAATCGGCAAAGTTGAACCGGTAGTAAAACACATTCTGAATTACTACAAAATAATCCCGGAAGAAGTAGCTACTTTTTCAAAAGTTGAAGAAGAAATCAATCATTACAACAAAATAAGCGTAAATACATCAAAAACCGGAAGTGAAACATCTATTGAGTTTAAACGACTTGACGAATTAAAAAAGAAAATCAAGAAAGCGAAAAATCCTGTTGATATTGAAAAAGAAGAAGAAAATCTTGACAAAAAATTTGATAAGGGAGAAATAGCGCGTCAAGAATACAAAGAAGCAATTAAAAAACTAACAACTGAAACAAGTTCCGGCACAGAAACTTTCTCATACAGAAATGAAGAAATAAATATCAAGAAATTATTAAATCATTACTATTTCCCAACGGTGATTTCAGGTAAAGACCGTATCAAATGGATGAAACACATTATTGACACACCGAGCGAAATTGAATTTGTGAATGCTTTGGAAAATCATCTGAAAGAAGAAGATAATTTCTTTTCGAAATTTGACTGGTGGAAATTCAGTAAAATAGACCATTCACTTGACAAAAAAGTTAGAATACCCTACATAGACCCTTATAATGGGAAAAGAAACTTCTTGCCAGACTTTGTATTTTGGCTGCAAAAAGTAAATGAATATCACATTTTATATATCGATCCCAAGGGAACCGGAAGAAGCGAATATCAATTTAAAGTTGATGGATACAGAGATTTGTTTGTTGATTCCAAAGGTTCGGAAGAAAAAATTAAAGAATTTAATTTTGAAGACAAGAAATTAAAAGTTCATTTAAGACTTACTACAGAGGATACGGCTGTTTTTGGAGAGAAAGATTTCTATAAAAGATACTGGATAGAGCCAACTAAATTTACAATAAAATTGGATGATTAATAGTCCCATGATGAAAGCGAATTAAAAAGTATAAATTCAACAGTAAATACCTCAGATGAAAATCATCACAAATTGTAAAATAAATGTCACATTTTTTTCTAACGCGGGTCTATTTATATAAAAATTGGAACAATAATGTACGAAATAATTATTATTGGCGCCGGACCGGCAGGAATAAGCATGGCAAGCGAAGCCCGCGGCGCGGGAATTAAGAGCGAAAATATTCTGCTCCTCGAAAAAGCTCACGAACATTCATTTACCATTAAAAAATATTATCCCGACAATAAATTGGTTACCGCTAATTTTAAGGGTTTTAAAACCGAATGCACCGGAGCAATGTGTTTGATAGATTCTTCCAAGCGGGAGACTATCTCTTACTTGGATAAAGCAATCGAGGAAAACAAGCTTAATGTGCGATATTCGGAAACGGTTCATAAGATTGAAAAAACCGAAAGCGGTGAATTTTCAATTTATACCGATAAGGACGTATATAAATCAAAAGTAGTCGCCATAGCGGTAGGAATATTGGGTAAACCGAATAAGCCGGAATATAAAATTCCGCGCACTTTAAAAAACAGGGTTCTATTCAACGTCACCTCTCATGATATTAATGACTCAAGCGTTCTTATAGTCGGCGGAGGAGATTCGGCTTCGGAATACGCACAGTATCTATTTGAACGCGGCAACAAAGTGACTGTTAGTTATAGGCGAGATAAATTCACGCGAATGAATCATATTAATATCGAATGCATTAATGCGATGATTAAAGAGAATAATGTAGAAATTTCATTCAATTCAAATATCGAAGGTATTTTGGACAACGGCGGAAAACCGGAAGTTGTTTTTAAAGAGAATAATTTGGAAAACAGAACTTTCGATTATGTGGTTTATGCATTGGGCGGAACAACCCCCGAGAATTTTTTGAAATTAATTGGCATCGAGTTCAACGGACCGGAACCGGTTCTTAAAGAGGGATACGAAACAAACATTCCCGGATTATTTTTACTCGGCGATTTAACCGCGGGAAAGAAAGGCGGCTCAATTATTTGGGCGTTTAATTCGGCAAACACCGCGATGAAAAAAATATGCGATAATCATTTGGAATGCAAAATTGACTTTAGTTCCGAATAAGCGACCTTAATAATCGGAGATTTAGTATTATATTGCAGCTCAATTATTGAAAGACATATCAATGAAATTATTAACGGTATTGTTATTATTACTCACTACAATTTATTTCGGGCAGAAGAAAATGAATGACCCTAAATATGAAACCGCAACTTTTGCTTCGGGATGCTTTTGGTGTACAGAAGCAGTATTTCAGAGGGTTAAAGGAGTGATCTCTCAGGAGTCGGGATACACCGGCGGAAATACTTCAAACCCAACCTACGAAGAAGTAAGTTCCGGAACTACCGGGCACGCGGAAGCTATTCAGGTTACTTTTGACCCGGATGAAATATCTTATGTTAAATTATTGGAAATTTTCTTTTCAACGCACAATCCGACTACTCTGAACCGTCAGGGGGCTGACGTCGGCACTCAGTACCGCTCGGAAATTTTCTACCACAGCGCGGCTCAGAAAGAAGCCGCTGAAAGTATTATTGTTAAATTAACCGAGGAAAAAATATTCGATAGCCCGATAGTTACAAAAGTTACGGAGTTCTATAAATTTTACAAGGCGGAGGATTATCATCAAAATTATTATAACAAAAACAGCGATCAGCCGTATTGTTCGTATGTAATTACTCCGAAATTGAAGAAATTCAAAAAAATATTTGCCGACGCGCTTAAATAATTACTTCCGGTCTGCTTCTAATTTCACAAAAATTAATTAAATTCGTTTCCAGTTTATAATAAAAATTTGTTTATGACACGGTTAGCGAAAAATAATTTGGTTTTTATTGCCAGCGCGGGCGCGGCGATTATTGTTTTCTTCATCCTGATATTTTCATGGTATAATAATGTGGTCGATAACGCCATTGAATCCCATCAAACGTACCAGATGCAGATGGGTAAAACTTTGATTGTGGGTATTGAGCAGTATTTTAACCACATTGAAGACGATCTCGATAGAATCCATCACGAACTTGAAGAAAGCGATTACGATATACTAAATATCGAGGAACTTATCGATTCGGATCTGCTCGAGGCGGGCATAACAGACATTTTTTTATATAGGAAAAACAAAAAAAAATCTCTTTATAAACCGAAAACAAAAATACCATCGTTGAAAATATCGGACATGCCGGTTAACGTGGGTTTTTATAATCTGGGTTTGGATACCGCCGCCGAGACCGTAAAGTTCTTATTCTATAAAAGTTGGGGTAAGGATAATCAACGTGAAATATTAGCTGCGGAAATAAACTTCAATCGTTTTATGAAATATTTTACGAGGTATTTGGAATTATCGAATTTAGATTTTGTTTGGGTGCTGGACGGCGCAGGTAATCTGATTTATCATCCCCGGCATAGCGAAATGGTAATGAGAAATATATTCGATTATTCGGATGATTGTATGCAATGTCATTCCTCTTTCGATATGCAAAAGCGGATGCTTCTCAGCTCCGACGGCTCGTCGGTTTACTTTGTGGGCGAAGAAGAAGAAAAGATAATGGCTCATGTTAGACTTAAATACGGCAACATTTCTTGGGTGCTGGCGGTTTCAACATATTACCCTAAGGTCATTGGAGATGTTCGGGATCAGTTCGAATTCCTCGGCTTAACGGCGGGGATTGTCTTTTTAATTATTGGCGGAAATTTTACCGCAAATTATATGCTAAACATAAAAAGATTGAAAGAAATTGAAAAACGTAGATTGCTTGAAAAGGAAAGGTACTTTCAAGAATCCATCGCGAATATTTCTCAATTAGCCTCTCTCGGCGAATTGGTGGATACCGTGGCGCATGAAATTAATACGCCCATGGGAATTATTTCCGCGCTTATCGATTCCGTAAAATTATCCCTCAAAACCGACGATTACTCTGAGGAAATTGATAGTATAAAAAAGCAGATTGATAGAGTGTCTCGCTATACTAAGAGTCTTTTAAGTTACTCAAGACGTTTGCCGTTCAGTCCAATGCCTGTCGATTTGCCTCCGATAGCGGAGGAAATTCTCGCATTATTAGGTCATCGTTTCCGAAGAGACAATATAAATTTAGTTAAAACTTACGGAAAGGATTTACCGCAGATAAATGTGGACAAAGCCTTAATGGAGCAGGTATTTTTGAATTTAATAAACAACGCTCTCGATGCGGTTGAACCGGGCGGAGAAATAAAACTTGAAATTAAAAATAATTCTTCCGATTATTACACACATTTTAATTTGCCTAATTATTTAATTAGTGTTGAAGATAACGGCGGCGGAATTGATGAGTCTTTATCCGACAGCATATTTGAGGCGTTTTTCTCTACAAAAGAACCTGGGAAAGGTACCGGTTTGGGGCTTTATATTGTGAAGAATATAGTTACAAAGCATAACGGAAAAATTATATTGGATAAAGAATGCGTAAATACAAAGTTTGTTATATTTTTACCTTTAGAGGATGGAAGTGATTAAAGTACTCGTTATTGACGACGAACTCGATATGCTTTCCGGAGTGAAGAAACTATTAAACGCTTCGGGTTTGGATTCGGTATGTACTCCCAACGGAATGAAAGCTCTGGAGATTGCCGAAAACAAAGATTTTGACGTAATTTTATGCGATTTGTTTATGCCTGAAATGGACGGAATGAAAGTAATCAAAAAAATGAAAAGCATCAGACCGAATGTCCCGATTATCATTTTTTCAGCCTTCGGCACGGTAGATAGAGCCGTTGAAGCAATGAGAGCCGGCGCGTTCAATTTTATTGAAAAACCGTTTAACTCGGAATATCTGCTTCTTCTTATTAAAAGAGCCAGCGAGCAGAAAAAGCTTATTGAAGAAAATAACGCTTTGCTTAATTTGAGCGGAGAGAATTTAAGTTTTCAAAATATCATTTTCCGCAGTCAGAAAATGAAAAGGGTAGTAGAATTAATAAATAAATCCGCCCCAACGGAAGCCAATGTTTTAATTACGGGTGAAAGCGGCACGGGAAAGGAACTTGTTGCACGCGCAATTCACAATTTAAGCGCCAGAGAAAAAGAGCCGTTTGTTCCTATTAATTGCAGCGCTCTGCCGGAAAATTTATTCGAATCCGAATTATTCGGCTACGAAAAAGGAGCTTTTACCGGCGCTCATAAGCGGAAAATAGGTTTAATTGAATATGCGCATAAAGGCAGTTTTTTCCTGGACGAAGTTTTTGAAATGCCTCTTTCAATTCAAGTTAAAATGCTGAGGACTCTTCAGGATAAAAAATTCCGGAGAGTTGGAGGCGAACAACTTTTGGAAGCAGACGTCAGATTTATTTCAGCCTCGAATCAGGAAATTGATTCGGCGCTTAATAACGGAAATTTGAGAGAGGATTTCTATTACCGGCTGAATGTAATTAATATTCAACTTCCTCCGTTAAGGGAAAGAACCGAAGATATTCTGCTATTGGCAAATCATTTTCTTAAGAGCGCGCTTAAAACTTCTCAGAAAGATTTGAAGGGCTTTGACGAAAATGTTGCGCAGATTTTTAAGGAGTATCCTTGGCCTGGAAATATTAGAGAGCTGCAAAATGTTGTTAATCACGCGCTGGTAATTTGCGATTCGGATGAAATTAAAAGTTATCATCTGCCGAAAAAATTGCAGATGCACAGTCCTTCGTATGATTTTAATGCTGTTTCTTTTGCCGAGGCTAAGAATATTGCCGTTGAAAAAATTGAGAAAGAGTATTTACTGTTTCTTCTTAAAAAAAATTCCGGCAACGTAACAAAAATGGCAAAAAATTCCGGCTTTTCCCGTAGGCATTTGCACAGAATATTGAATAAATATAACCTTAATCCCCAAGACTGGCGATAAAAAGTGCGACATATTTGTCATGCTTTTTGTTAAGGTGTTGTAATTCAACGCTTTAGGAATTACCCCATTAGTTTTTTCGTTTCCGAAGTATCCATTCATGCTGAAATTTCCTAATATATTATGATATTTCTGTAATTCCGCAGCTAAATTGTGTGACATTCCGGTCACACCCAAATCTTAAATACGATAAAAAAGTCCAATTAACGGATGCGGCATCTGATTTGAAATTGCGAAAACACTCTAAAAACACCTAATTCCGATTTGGTACGCTTATTGGTAAGTAAAGCGAAACAATTGACGATGATGAGAAAAATTCTATCAATAGCAAACTCGGAAGTAACAATGAGAATTTTAACGGAAATCTCAGCCGAACTATCCGCTGAAATCGAAATCAATAGTAAAATGACCGATTTTATATACAATCTCGAAGAGGGCGAGTATCATTCTCTAATTATCGAAAATTTTGCCGATGAGGTGGACCTGCTCAAAGTTGTTCGAATCGCTAATAATATTCGTCCGAGAATTCCTCAAATAATCATTTCGGACGATGAAGACAAACATTTAATGAGTATGATTCATCAGGAAGGGATATTCTATAATTGTGTGCCCCCGATAAATAAAGATAGGCTTAAAAAAATCATCCAATCTTCTTTTGAATTCTTTCGCAAAAAAAATGAAATAATCAGTAATCTTAATAAATCCAATTCAATAAGTTATCACAAGGAGTAGTAATATGAAAAAGTTATTTACTTTTATCATATTTGTTCTTTTCACCGGGCAGTTCATTCTAGCCCAAACTACAATTAATGTAGGTGAGGGAACCGCAGTACTCGACGGGAATATATCATCGGGTGAATGGAACAATACCGCTATCACAACACAGTTAGGCGTTAAATTAAACGCTATGGCGGATGGACAATATTTATATGTTTTAGCTCAATGGGCAGATACAACTGAAAGTGTTGCCAAGAAAAGATGGACGTTTGACGGTACATCTTGGAGTCAATCAGGCAACGAAGACCGATTAGGAATTATTTGGGATATGGGTTTGAACGGAACCGAGGGCGCAAGTTGTGCGACAATGTGTCATGGCGACGGATTAATGTATACCAATGGTGGAAAAGCGGATGAATGGCATTGGAAAGCAGCCCGTAGTAATGCTTTGGGTTATGTCGACGACAAATACGTTGACTCGACAAACCAGCATGGAGACGACGGACTAAGCTCATATTCGAATAATTCCGATAATGGAAGCGGACAACCGTCATTTATGGCTTATGGTGACGCCGGAGTTAACGCCGAATTTTTATTAAGCGACGCCGATGCAATTACTGGATATGATCCTTATGGAACAGTATCAAATCATGTTGCTAAATTAGCGGTTCCTTTCGATCCTAATGCCGGTTGGACTGCAGGCGATCATGTCGCAGGTTATATCCTCCGGGTTCCGCAAGGCGATAGATCTTCGGTTCAGTCAGCCGGAAAATGGGAAAACGGAGTTTGGACTGTAGAATTTCGTAAACCTTACACCGGAAGCAACGATGATTTTGAAGTAGCTCCGGGCGGTGAAGTTAAATTTACTTATGAAATATTCGATAACCAAGGGGGGTCTCACCCGAACGATGGTTTTGATGCCGCGCTTTATACTCTCGACTTTTCTAATATTCCGGGAACCAGAACTACTTTAGTAGTAGGAACGGGAGAGGCAATACTCGACGGTTTTATTTCACCGGGTGAATATACCTCCTCAACTTTGGAAACTGCTTTGGGCGTTAAGTTGAACGCAGTGGCAGACGGTCAATATTTATATGTTGTCGCTCAGTGGTCGGATGCAACGGAAAGCGTTGCTAAAAAAAGATGGACATACAATGGAACGTCTTGGGCGCAGAGCGGAAATGAAGACAGACTCGGAATTATTTGGGATATGGGTCAGAACGGAACCGACGGCGCAAGTTGTGCGACAATGTGCCACGGCGACGGATTAATGTACACCAACGGCGGAAAAGCGGATGAATGGCATTGGAAAGCAGCCCGCAGCAATGCTTTAGGTTATGTCGACGACAAATACGTTGACGCGACAAACCAGCATGGAGATGACGGACAGAGTTCTTATTCCGACAACCCAGATAACGGAAGCGGTCAGCCTACTTTTATGGCTGTCGGGGATCCTAGCGCAAACGTGGATTTCTTATTAAAAGATGCTGATGCACTGAATGCTTACAATCCTTTTGGAACGGTTAACGAGACATCTGATATTGCCATTCCTTTCGATCCTAATGCAAGCTGGTCAACAGATAATCATGTACCTGGTTATGTTCTTCGTATTCCTCAAGGCGACAGAGCCTCTGTTCAGTCTGCAGGCAGATATGAAAACGGTATGTGGACTGTAGAGTTTCGTAAACCCTATGCCGGAACCGATGACGATTTTGAAGTAGTACCCGGCAGTTCTGTCGAATTTTCTCATGAAACTTTCGATAACCAAGGAGGAACACATCCGAACGACGGTTTTGACGCCACGGTTTATACACTCGATTTCAGTAATATTCCCAGCGGAAAAACTACTTTAGTTGTAACGCAAGGCGCGGCTAATTTAGACGGCGTTATTACAGCCGGTGAATATACTTCATCTACTCTCGAGACGGCGCTCGGCGTTAAAATTAGAGCTATGGCTGACGGAGAATTCCTGTACTTAGCGACTCAATGGGTTGATACTACGTATAGCGTCGCAAAACACCGCTGGACTTACGACGGATCAACTTGGACGCAATCTGGCAATGAAGACCGTATCGGATTTAACTGGGATATGGGACAGAACGGAACAGACGGCGCGAACTGCACAACAATGTGTCACGGCGACGGCTTAATGCGCACTAACGGCGGCGTAGTCGACCAATGGCATTGGAAAGCGGCTCGAAGCAACCCGATGGGTTATGCCGATGATAAATTTGTTGACGCAGCTAATCAGAATGGAGACCCCGGTCTGAGCGCTTACTCCGGCAACGGAAGCGGCGTTCCCGAATTTATGGCAGCCGGCGATCCTAGCGCGAATGTAGAATTCCTTGTAAATAATGACGCGGCATTTTCAGCATTCGATCCTTTCGGAACAATTGGAAATAGCGTTGCTGTCGCTTCAAGTTTCAACTCCGGCGCATCGTTTACAAACAGCGATCATATTCCAGGATATGTACTCCGTATTCCCCAAGGCGATAGAGCTTCGGTTCAGGCTGCCGGTAAATGGTACAACGGAATATGGACGGTTGAATTTAAAAAACCTTATGCAGGGTCCGCCAGCGACTTTGCGGTTGTTCCTGGAACATCGGTTAAATTCTCTCATGAAACATTCGACAACCAAGGGGGAACACATCCTAATGATGGTTTCGACGCAACTGTTTACGAATTGGATTTCTCCATTATTACAGATGTAAAAGAAGTTAGCAATGAAGAATTACCGACTAAATTTGAATTGTCTCAGAACTATCCCAATCCTTTTAACCCCTCAACCAAGATTAATTTCTCGGTACCGAATAGCGGCATAGTTTCTCTTAAAGTATTCAACGCCCTCGGTCAGGAAGTTGCGACACTTATAAATGAAAATCTAAATGCTGGTAAATATACGGTTGATTTTAACGCGGATAATCTGTCTTCCGGAATCTATCTCTACAGGTTAACAGTCGGCAATACGGTTCAAACAAGAAAGATGATTTTACTTAAGTAATCCTTTCGTTCCCGGTTCCCCTAATTATTTAGAGGGAGCCGGGATTTATTAAAAAATTTTGTGTTAGGAAATGTTTTTTTTGATACTACGTATCAGATAGGTTTTGCATGATTATGTATAATGCATTATTTTAATGCTCACTATGAGTATTTACTTTTAAAAGAAAATGAATAATTATTTTTTTTGCAGTTTAAATGAAATTTAATTAGAATTAAACTTATTGCAACAAAAATCGATTATAATTAACGATTTAAAATAAATTGAACGCAACAAAGGAGATAATATGGAATCAACAATGAAAAAATTATTCCTTCCGGTGGCTTTGTTTATTGTTGTGATTGTCGGGTGGATACTTATCTCACCGCAGGAGAAGATAGTTCAGCCGATAAAATACAATCATAAAAAGCATATTGAGGAAGCGGAACTGGAGTGTACGGATTGCCATGTTTTTGTTGAAACAAATATGCGGGCGACAATTCCGAATATTGAAATATGCGCAGACTGCCATTCCGACGAACCGATGACAGATTCTCCGGAAGAAGTAAAACTGCTCGAGTATATCTCCAAGAATGAAAGAATTCCCTGGGTGCAAATATACAAAGTGCCCGATCACGTCTATTTCTCTCATCGCAGGCATGTAAAGATTGGCGAACTCGAGTGTACCTCCTGCCATGGAAACGTACCGGAGCTTACAGAGCCTGCGCCTCGTCAGTTAGTTAAAATTTCTATGAACAATTGTATTGATTGTCATCGTGAAAACGATGTAAATAGAGATTGTATTGGTTGTCATAATTAAAAATTAATTAGGAGATAAAAAATTGAGAATAGATCGTAGAGACTTTATCCGATTACTAGGAACCGCTGTTGGCGGAGCAGCCTTAGCCACAACCGGGTTTGGTCAAGTTTATGAAGTTCCGGAAAAACTTCTTAAGAAAGTTGAAGACGGTCCGGGAATTGTTACTTGGAAATCGACTATTTGCGGAATGTGTCCCGCCGGCTGCGGATTGAAAATTAAAACAGTTGACGGAATGCCGGTGTATGTAAAAGGCAACCCGAACTATCCCGTTAATTCCGGCGGTGTTTGTCCGGCCGCCCATGGTTCCCTCGAAACATTGTTCCACCCGGAAAGACTTAAATCGCCTATGAAAAGAATAGGAATTGCCGCCGGAAATAAATTCGAGCCTATCAGTTGGGACGAGGCAATACAAATAATTTCCAAAAAATTGAAACAGCTTCGCAACGTGGGCAAACCTGAAAGCCTTGCGTTTTTAGGCTCTAAGGATTACAGCCTTTCCATGAAAGCCGCATCGGATTTCATGAAAGCCTACGGCTCTCCAAATTTCTTTGAATTTTCTTTCGACTCGAATAATAATGCGGCGCTGAATCTTCAGACTGGAATTACGAGGAATCTTTCCTATGACATTTCCAACGCAGATGTTGTTCTTACACTCGGAGCGAATATTTTGGAGACCGAACTTTCGCCTATATTTTATACTAAACAAGTCAGCGGCAGAAAAGATTCTTCCGAGGGACTGGTTAAATTTATTCACGCCGGTTCGCGTCAGGATTTGACGGGAATGTCGGCGCATTTATTCGTTCCGGTTAAGCCGGAAACTATGGGAGCTTTCGCATTAGGATTAGCGTATGTTTTAATACGCGAGGAAATGATAGACTCTAAATTTGTTTCTTCCCATACGTTCGGTTACGACAATTGGAGAGACGCTTCGGGCAAGATGCACGAAGGATTTAAAGACTATGTGTTGAAAAATTATTATCCCGAAAGAGTTTCCCAGATAACCGGCGCGCCTTCTTCAACGCTGCTTTACGTTGCCCGTCAACTGGGTAATAATAAACGCTCAATTGTTATCGGAGGAGATTTACTTAACGAAAGCGTTAACGGTGTTTTCACTCAAATGTCTGTAAATTCCTTAAACGCTCTTCTCGGCAATTTCGGCAAGGAAGGCGGAGTTCATCTTTTCCCCGAACTTAATAACGGAGCTTCAGGCGTCGTACTCGATTCGACTTCAAAGAAAGGATTGAAAAAATATAGAGCAGATAATGCGGGAAAAGGTAAATTCTCTTTTTCCGATTTTTCCATTTCTCAATTCACTAAAAATGTTAACGACGGAGTTCATTATCCTATTGGTATGCTTTTTATGTATAAAGGCAATCCAATATTCCAAGCGTTAAACAAACATGAACTTGGCGAAGCCTTAAAGAAAATTCCTCTTGTAGTCAGTTTCGACTCATTTATGAACGAATCGAATATTTACGCAGATTTAATTTTGCCGGTCGATTCCTTCTTAGAAGAATGGGACGAATTCAGCGATACGCCCGGCGTTCCATTCCAACATGCCGGAATTCGTCAGCCTATTGTTGAGAAATTCCACGATACTCGTCAGATGGTGGATGTGTTAATAAGCGTCGGCAAAAACATAGGCGGCGCGCCGGCAAAAACATTCAAAACAGATTCTTTCGAGGAATTAGTTAAAGCCAATATGAATAAGATTTTCGATTCCGGAGTAGGCGCTGTTACTACAGAGAAGATCGAAGGTCATTGGCTGAATTTTATTCAGCAGCGAGGTTGGCACGCGGGACGTTATCAGTCGTTTAACGAATTTTGGGAATTGCTCCTCAAAAACGGCGGCTGGTGGAATCCGAATACAAAACCCGTTGCTACGCGAAAAATGTTTTCTACTAAATCAAAAAAATTCGAGTTTTATTCTACCGCTCTTGAAAATGCAGTCGCTTCTTCCGGGGTTGACGAATCGACGGCTCTGGATGAACTGCATATAACCGCGCGCGGAGATGTGGTTTATCTGCCTCATTTCGAAGCGCCTAAAGAAACCGAAGGTAAATCTTTGAAATTGGTTATGTTCAGGAACAATATCAACCGCGACGGCTCGAATGCAAATTTGCCTCTGCTGCAGGAAATGTTCGGTATCGGCATTCGCTATTACTGGGGCACTTGGGTTGAAATGAACAAAATAACCGCTAAAAAGAACAGAGTGGAAGATAATGACGACATTTGGATTTCATCCGAATCAGGCAGTATTAAAGCTCGGGTCCGGATAATTCCTTCAATGCCGGACGATGTAGTTGCCGTTCCTTTCGGAATGGGTCATCATAATTATGGTAAATATGCCGACGGTTACGGAAGCAATCCGACCACAATTATTAAAAATCAATATGACATGATCAGCGGAAAGCCGGCGTATCAGTCCACTGAAGTAAGTATATCAAAAATAAATGAAGGAGCCTAAAATGCCGAAATGGGGTATGGTAATAGATTTAGATAAATGTACCGGTTGCGGCGCTTGCGCTTCGGCATGCAAATTGGAAAATAATATTGCAATTGTTGAACCGGAAGAAGCCAACAGCGGACGGGTAATGTTTTGGATGGACATGATGACGGAACATAAGGGAGAATATCCTGATATAAAAACCAAAAGAGTTCCAAAACCGTGTTTCCATTGTGATAATCCGCCTTGTATCAAGGTTTGTCCCGTACACGCAACATATAAAAACGAAGAAGGATTAGTTGCGCAGGTCTATCACCGTTGTATTGGATGTAGATACTGTATGGCTGCGTGTCCTTATACATCAAAAGTATTCAATTGGTACGAACCGATTTGGGATACCGGTTTCGACCAATGCCACAATCCTGACGTATCTTTACGCATGAAAGGAGTTGTGGAAAAATGTTCGTTCTGCGCTCACCGTTTAATTCGAGTTAAAGAAGACGCTGCTGCCGAAGAACGTGAATTAATGGATGGCGATTATACAACTGCCTGTCAGGAAAATTGTCCCGCCGACGCAATTAATTTCGGCGACCTTGAGGATAAATCAAGCAAAGTATATAAATTAGCCAAAAGTCCCCGCGCCCAAAGAATGATGGAAGATTTGGGAACGGAACCTAAAGTAATTTATCTATCTCATCGGGAGTAAAATATGGAAGATAAATATCAAAATGAATTAGACGCGGCTTTATATAAGCCAATTTATGAAACCGGCAGAGGGTTTTACGTTACCGTTACACTACTCTTTATTGTCCTTTTGTGGTCTGCGTATATGTTCGCAAGACAGATATATTACGGCTTGGGCGTAACGGGAATGAATCAGCCTGTGAGCTGGGGATTTTATATTGTTAACTTTGTATTTTTTATCGGTATCAGTCATGCGGGAACTCTTATTTCGGCAATATTAAGGCTCTCCAAAGCCGAATGGCGCAGACCGATTACCAGAATGGCAGAAGTAATTACCGCTATTGTTTTAGCTATCGGAGGTCTTCAGCCGATAATTGATTTGGGACGCCCGGACAGAGTGCTGAATGTATTTACCGCTGGGAGACTTCAATCTCCGCTTCTTTGGGACGTTACGTCGATAACGGCTTACTTTACCGCCAGCACGGTTTATCTTTATCTGCCGATGATACCCGATATAGCGAAACTGAGGGATAGAGGCGGCAAATTAGCCTGGTTTTATAATTTTCTCTCTTGGGGATGGCAGGGAACGCCGAGGCAAAAACATACTCTTGAAAAAGCTATTAGCATTTTAATGGTTATGGTTATTCCTATCGCTATTTCGGTTCACACAGTTATATCCTATATATTTTCGATGACACTGCAGCCCGGATGGCACAGCACAATTTTCGGTCCCTATTTTGTTGTGGGCGCTATTTTTTCCGGAATTGCCGCTTTGATGATTGTAATGATCGTATTCCGAAAAGTTTATCACTTGGAACATTATCTGAAAGAAATTCACTTTAATTATCTTTCGACGCTTCTGCTGATAATGTCTCTGCTTTGGTTCTATTTTACTTTCTCGGAATATTTAACGGGAGTCTTCGGTTCCGAGCCGAATGAGATGACGACAATTATGTATAAGTTTACCGGTCCCTTTGCTCCGTACTTCTGGGGAATGGTGCTGTGTAATTTTATTCTTCCGGTGATTATCTTAAGTTTCAAAAAGTTTAAGAAAATTCCGGGGATATTGATTGCCTCAATTGCAGTTGTTATTGGTATGTGGCTTGAGAGGCTTATCATAGTTGTTCCGTCCTTATCTAATCCAAGATTGGAACTGCCGGTCGGAATGTATGTGCCGTCCTTGACGGAGTGGTCGTTATTTATCGGTGGCGTTGCCGCCTTTATACTGGGCTACACACTTTTCGCCAAATTTTTCCCGCTGATATCCATTTGGGAAATTGAAGAAGGACGAAAAGAAATCAAAGTGGTTGAAGAGAGAATTCACAGCTACATGCCGGATGTGGAAGTTAATCAATAATTTTTGAGGTTTTTATGAAAAATGAAAAAGGATCATATTTTGCACAACCCATCTTTATTGCGCAGGCTATAAGCATCTTATTAATTTGGCTGCTGGTAACGGGAATTGCAATATGGATAGGCAATTTAATTTATCTTTCTTCCGATTTGCATGATTCGTTCGGCGCTTCTGTAGGCATAAGTCTAGTCGCTATTCCTGTATTTATCACTCTTGCGAGCATACTAACTTATGTTTTTGTAGGACTTCATAAGGAAGAAAAAAGACTTTACACTTCAAACGGAGAAGAAAAATGAAATTAACGGCGTTACTACTTTTAATGTCGATTAATCTTTTCGGGCAGGGACTAAAATCGCCCGACAATCCATTGGAAGGGAGATTAGTATTTGAAGAAAAGGGATGCATAGAGTGCCACTCGCTTTCGGGATACGGCGGGGAAGTCGGACCTGATTTAATGAAGCGGCAGTATTTCGGTAGCTTCAGCGATATGGCGGCAATAATATGGAATCATATTCCGCAGATGAACAGAATGTTCAGAAAACTTCACAGGGAAAGACCATATATTAATAACAAAGAGATGAATAGTTTAGTAAGCTTTTTGTACTATCTTCACTATCTCGGTCAGCCGGGAAGTTTATCTAAAGGAAAAGCATTGCTTAATAAAAAGGGCTGCTTAAATTGTCATTCTGTAAACGGAAAGGGGGGAGACGCCGCTCCGGATTTTGCGGGTATCGAGTTCAACGCGTCGCCTGTTTTTATGGTTCAAACTATGTGGAACCATTTTCCCGGGATGTCCCAAGAGTTTTCGGTAGCGGGTAAAAATCTTATCACTCTTACCGGAAAGGACGTTGTGAATATTGCTTCGTACATTCAGGCGGTAAGCCCGAAAACGGTCAATACACGAATGACGCCGGGTAACCCGAATAAAGGAGAAAAGATATTTAAACAGAAAGGCTGCATTAAATGTCACAGCGTTGACGGCGAAAAAACAAAAAAACTCGGACCGTCTCTTAAGAAGTTAAAACTTCATTCAAGCGTAGCGGAAATAGGAGCTACAATGTGGAACCACGCCGAGTCGATGCGGCATCTGATGGGAAAAAAGAAAATGGATTGGCCTTTGTTCAAAGGCGCCGAAATGGCGGACTTGATTTCCTATCTTTACTTTTTGGATTTTCAAGATGAACCCGGAGACGCTTTCAAAGGGAAATCAGCTTTTGAAGAAAAAAGATGCGCAAATTGTCACAGTTCCGACGATGGAGTCGGACCTAATTTATCAAAAGGTCTTAAACTTAAATCGCCGGTTCAGATGATAACTAAGATGTGGAATCATTCTGCGGGAATGGAAGACCAGATACTTACCTATAATGAATACTGGCCTAAATTATCCTCGGAAGATATCAGAAATATTTATACGTTTCTGACTAATAGTTATAAAAAAGAAAAGTAGATTAAATTATTAATCTTTTTTGAATATAATTTTCCCCCGGTACTTTTTCAGGCGCCGGGGATTTTTATTTTGTGAATAATCTCCTAACCTTATCAATATCGCCTGTATGAAATTTTAGGTTCAATAAATTTCCCGCGGACATTCTGCACCAATCCCAAAAAAAATAAGATTTTATTATAAAAAGTTCTGATTTAGAAAATCATAAAGTGATTTATAATTCCCACAATTTCGCTTAAAAATTAAGATATTTAACAAATCAGTTAAACCTTTAACTAATATTAAACTAATTAAACATGTAAATAATCACTTATTGGCACTATATTATGCTTGACAGATAAAATAATTTTAGTTATATTTAAACGTTTAACTAACGGCGAATTTATGAAAACAACAATTAAAGAAGTTGCCGAAGCGGCGCACGTATCAACCGCGACCGTTTCTTTAGCATTAAATAACAGTAAAAGGATTAGTCCTGAAACTCATAACAAAGTTTTAAGGGTTGCAAAAAAATTAAATTATCATCCTTCAAGACAGGCTCGCGCGTTAGTTACAAATACAACCGGCAATATCGGTTTTGTTCTTACTCAAAATCACTTTCTGAAAACAGAGCATTTCTACACTAAAATTTTTCTCGGCAGTACATTCCAAGCACAAAATCAGGACTATTACGTTTTAATTAATGTTATTGATCCTGAGTTCTCATCGGAAGACCAGCTTCCTCGTTTTGTTTTAGAAAAAAATATTGACGGTATTATTTTAACGGGCAAAGTTCCCGATTTATTTTTAAAATTATTGAGCAAACATAAAATCCCTATCGTTTTTATTGACTATATTCCTAACGAAGGGAATTATCCGACGGTCATTATAGATAATGTTCAAGGCGGTATGCTGGCAACGGAACACCTGATTCGATTAGGACATACAGATATTGCTTTTATAGGTTCCGAAATTGAACACCCAAGTATTTCCGGCAGGCTGCTCGGTTATAAGACCGCGCTTGCAAAACATAACATTTATATTAATGACCGGCTGATTTTAACCGACAATTCCGAAATAAAAAAAGTTAACGGCTACAATGCAGGAGAAAAGCTGTTTTCAACAAATCAAAATTTTTCCGCGGTATTTTGTTGTAATGATACTATGGCATTGGGTTTGATTGACTACTTGAGAGAAAAAAAACATTCGATGATAAATGAATTATCAATAATCGGCTTTGACGATATCGAAAGCGATATTATAAATACGCCTTCGTTATCCACAATTAGAGTGAATAAGATTGAATTGGGTGTTGAAGCCGTAAAATTATTGGTGAACGCTATAAAGGGAGAAGGATTTACGAAAAAGAAAGTTGTCTTCCCTGTCGAATTAATTAAAAGAGAATCAACAAGAGA
>CAYNUJ010000025.1:0-25338 GCA_964400095.1 uncultured Melioribacteraceae bacterium | reverse complement strand
AAAATTTGGAAAATATTCTAAAGGAAAGCCTTTAAAATAAAAAACGGCTTCCGGACGGAAACCGTTGAAAGAATTAAAAATGGGGATTAAATTATAAAACTTTGCGTAAAGCTTCCACTACTTTTTCGCGCAAAAGAGGTTTATTGACAAATTCGTTAAAGCCCGCCTGAATAAATTTTTCCGCCGCGCCGGGTACCACATAAGCCGTAACGGCTATAATCGGGATATGCTCGTAACCGGGCATTTTTTGAATTATTTTTAAAGCGTCTAAACCGTTGTATTCACCCTGCAGATTGATATCCATAACAATGAAATCAAATTTTTTGCTGCGTAAAAGAGGAAGCGCTTTTTCAAGACTATTTGCAAACTCTATCGATTTCAAACCTTTCATTTGTACCTTAAAGAGCAGTTGAGAATCCACTTGGTCTTCTACATAAAGGCACGACAAATATGATAAATCAACCTCTTTTAATTGTTCAGTCTGCGGCTGAACCGGCGCCGGAGGAACGGAAGCGGGCGGCGCTTGAGGAGTATCTTGAGTGATTACCGTCTCCAGCATCTCTCTTTCTATGGAAGGTTCCGGGACTTCGAGTTTCAGCGGGAAAATTATCCCGAAATCTGTCGGGTGAGCCGCTGACGGAATAGACCTTATTTCTCCTTTGAGAATTTCTAACAGTTTACGAACAAGCCTAACTGTAAACCGTGAGAGTCCGTAATTTTTACGTATATTCATCTCGTCGTCGTTAAAAATATCTTTCAAATTTCCGATCATCTCTTCGGAAATTCCCGATTTGCGATCCTTAATTCCTATAACAAATTTATCCTCCTCGAAATAATTGCCGGAGATAAAAATATTACTTTCATGAGTCATAATTAATGAGAAATGAATCATTTGAATTAGAAAAGTTAGGAATTTATGCTGATCCGTTTCAAAATGCAGCGAGGAGGATATTTTTCCGTAATTCAGCTTCACCTCGTTCGATTCCGCAGTTTTCTTTGTAGATTCTTCCACATTACTAAGTAATTCCACAAAAGATACGTCCGTTACCGAAAGGTCTATGTAATCCTGTTCCAGATGCGAATACTCAACCGCGATATCCATAGTCTGCAGCAGTACTTTTTGGTTCTCAGCAATTATTTGAATCGCTTCTCTTTGTTCTTCGGTAGGTTTCCCTATACTTTCGGATAATTCTTGAACGAAACCTATTATAACGTTCAGCGGCGTAAGCAATTCGTGAAATAAATTTGAAAGAAAAGTTGAATCGATTCCCTTTTGCTCCAATTCACCGGAGGATTTCTGAAAAAGAATTTCGTTCTCTTCCACCTTAAAAATCAAACTGAATCTTTCCACCTGTTCGTTAAAACCAAAAATCGGCGTTCCTATAATATTTACGTTCAATACCGAATTTTCGTTAGTTTTAACTTCTGCCGCAATTTTCTTTTCTTCATAATATTCACTCTGGAAAAGATTCGTATTCAGCACACTTCTAAATTTATCTGAAAATAATGTGGAAATAGGATTCTGCTCAATTTCCGCTTTTGTATAACCGAAATAATAAGTAAAAGAATCGTTGATAAACTTTACAAATCCGTGCTGATCGGTTATAGCAATCGGGTCGTCCGAATTTTCGAAAGCGGACTTATAAAGCTGAAGTTTTTTCTCCAATTCAATTTTTTCCGAAACATCCTTTATCGTACTAAAATGAGCCCCTACCCCTTTATATTCGATCTCGGTTTTACCGATTTCCACAATTATAAAAGAACCGTCTTTACATTTTTGACGCATCGGAATGCCTTTATCCGATTTATTTCCGGTTGGAGATTCTATCAAAGATTGTATATCTTCCGGAGCATACAAATCGGTTAAGTCTAATGTTAAAAATTCCTCTCTCGTATAACCGTAAAGTTTAAGCGCCGAGTTATTTACATCTAAAAATTTTAGATTATCAATATTGTAAATAAGCGCCGGAGACGGAAAATTTTGTAATATTGTTTCATACATAGTTTCGCTCGAATTTAATTCTTCTTTCGATAATACATTTAGATACAAGAGCGCCAGGGCGGATTCCCCAATTACTCTCAATTTTTGTATATAAACTTTAATTTTTTTAGATTCACGCTCAAAGTTGAATTCCGATTTTGTCTCATCTTTATTCGAGAAAAAATCAGTTAATATTTCAACACTTTTTTTATCGATGAAATCTTTTATATTCAGAAATTCCGAATGGTGTCCTCTAATTAATAAATCATTCGCCGCGCCTGAAAATGAGAGAATATCCCCCAAATTATCAATGAGAAGAACCGGGACCAGCCAATCGCTAACGTCTAAATAGGTTGTTAGTTCGCCGGATTTTGTTAATTTGGAATCATCCAGACTATCTACGGTAAACGATACAATAGCCACAACCTTGTTATCGATATCAATTAGAGGAATTTGCACTATTTTTGAGAACTTTTTCCGTCCGAGGAACATGCTGCCTAATCGATCTTCCAATAAAAGATTATTGCCGGATTGAGAGATATAATTATTCGCGTCGATAAACAATTTACTCAAATACTTCGGAAGTATTTCTTTTTCCGTTCTGCCTTCTACATTCCGCGAAAGCATTCCCAAAAATTCCGCGAAATTTTTATTAACCAGCTCAAATCTTCCGTCTATTGTCTTCACCCAAAAAAAGCCGCCGTAATTGTCCAGTAATCTTTGTGTTTTCGATTTCCCGATGATAGTAAAAGGATAGTTCGATTTAATCTCTTCAACAATTTTAACGGTACTGCGCGGTAAATAATTTTCGATAGCGCCGGAGTAAAGATCAATTTTGAGCGTATTCTTATTATCAGGCAACTCGATATTTTTCATACTGATTTTGAATAAATTTTTCCCTTCAAAATTAATTTCATCCAATTCTGCATGAATATTAGCTCCGGAATCAATTCTTTTCAACGTAACTCCCGTATTATGAACGTTGCCGCTAATTATAGGATCGCTGAGGCGCTTCCGGCTTTTTTCATTTATAACATCGAATATATTTTTAACGCCCACAAAATCTTTTTTAATCTCATCGCTCGTTGAAACTATGTTTCCTTCCCTGTCAATAATAATAAATGGAAAAATAGTTTCGTGCAATAAAAATTTATCAATATTTTTATTGTCGGAAAACATTAGAACGGAATTGTAACTTGATATAAATTCGAATAGTTTGAGAACCCTTGACCATTATACGCCCGGATTCTGTAGTCGTAAGATGTCCCTCTGAATAATCCGTCGGTTTCGTCTCTGAAAAACTGCGTATTGGGAGCGACTTTAGTAATTCTTGTAAACGACGTAGAACCGGTAATTCTTCTCTCAATTTCGAACCCTAATTCGTTATCGGAATTGTCAGTCCAAGTTAAATCAACCGCTAATTGGTTTGGAACCGCCGAAGCGACTAAATTTGTCGGTCTGAAAATACTGCTCGAACCGCCCGCAGTACTTACGATATTCGAGAAATTCGAATATTCGCCGCTCAAAAACGCTCTAACTTTATAGGAATAAATTAAATTCACGTCGGTAATTGTATCGTTATAAGCTTGAGTACGCGGCGGGAATATTTTTAATATATGAAAATTAGACAGGTCGCCGTCCCTGCGCCATAATTCAATACCGTCTTCCGTACTGGCGTTGTTCGTCCAGAATAATCCGTAAATTTGATTCGGTACAAATTCGGAAATTTCCAAACTACTCGGCGCTCTAAGCGGAACAAATGGAACGTATGCGGAATCTTCGTTTGAATACGGAGTAAAAAATCCTTCTGTTGTAGAATGTTTAGCCCGATAATAATATAAAGTACTGCCGGTAATATTTGTATCCAAAAAAGTATTTTGATCCGCCGCTGTTGCTCCTATCTGCGCATAAGCGCCGGTTAAGCCGGTTCTTCTTTCTACAACCGTGCCGTTTTCCAAAATTGTGTTGTCTGACCATTTAACCTTTACGGAGTTCTTATTCGGGTCGAAACTGGCAATTAGATTCGACGGACTCGGAACGTCCAACCCAGCGGTTGTAACGGAAATTTCGGAAGAAAAAGCTTCGCTATTGCTGGTGAACACCGCCACCCTGTATTTGTATGTAGTATTTCTCGTAAGTCCCTGATCGATATATTCCTCTGAGTTAGGAGGAAGGACTTTTATGGTTGTCCAAGGATCTGTAGTAAGATTTTTCCTCTGCACTTTAAACCCATTTTCCTCAACAGAATTATCCAGCCATGTTAACTGAATGATGCTGGCGCCCATCGCTTGACCGAAAAAATTAGTCGGCGGACTTCCGGCGGCTCCACCGGAATTAACTTCGTTGCTGAATAAAGATTTTCCGTATTTGTTAACCGCCCTTACTTTGAAAAAATAAGTTGTGAATTTTGAAATGGTTCTATCCAAAAAGTTATTTGAATTTGCCGGAAGATTCTGAATCACTCTGTAAGTTCCGGTTTCTCCGTCCTTGCGCCAAAGTTCAAATGAATCTTCATTTTTCGAACTGTCATCCCAAACAAGTAAAACTTCGCTATCCGAAACACGCGTTAAAAGCAGATTGTACGGTTTCTTCGGAGGCTGCGTATTTGCTAACACAAGGAGAGAATCGAACGTACTGCTTACGGCGGATTTCCCTTCTTTATTATAAACGGCAACGTAATAACTTATTTTTCTGCCGACTATAGCTGAATCTATGGTAAGAAAAAGCGCCGGGTTAGTTCCGTTTGCGCCAACGCCGAAAACTTGATTGGATTTTTTATTAATAAAAACCTCAAAACGATCAATTCCCTGACTCCCCAGCCCAGCCGCCGCGCTGTAAACAATGTTATTCTTACCCGCTTGCAAGGTGTCGCCCGATTTCGGCGAGTAAACCGTAATTTTAGGCTTCGACGCTGTTGATTTGGTAATTGATTGAACACAAGCAACGGCAATAATTTGTGTAATTACTATAAAAGTAAAATATTTTAATTTTCTCAACTTCATATGTTAACTATTTAGTTTTTTAGTGGAAAGTTCAGAATTAACGTCCGCAATAATATACTTTTTAAAGAACAGTTTAAAAAAATATATCTGTTAAATAATAACATTTTCAAAGTCAATTAAAAACGATCTCGATTCATTCGGTTCCATTTCTTTGATATACATGAAAATCGTATTTGTCTCATCGTCAAACTCGAAATCGGGAATTATAGTGTATATAATGTCCGAAGAAATACGAATTTTTTTTACTTTCTTATTGAGGTTAACTTGCACGGTTATATTATAAACGGTATTATCCTTCGGATTGGTAACTTCTACCGTAATTCTGCGCTTACTCCTCGTAGAATATTGAATTTCCATCCCGCCGCGTCTTAGCCACCATGCTTTTAGTTCGTTCAGCGAACATATCCAATAATCATTTTCTCTTATATAATTCAACAAGTTTTCAATTACTTTTGAGTACTTCGGTTTCATCTGATAATTTGTATGAACCTTCAATACATACAAACCGCCCTCGAATCGTATTCTGTCCACGTCTTCTTCATATGTATATTCCTGATACTCAGGTTCGGATAAACCATAATTACGGACTATTTCGTAATCGTCCCTAGCGGTCTTAGTAATTAAAATAATCGGTTTGTCGTTTCTTATTATCACTTTCGGAACGCTTCTATCGGTTAAAGAGTCCGTCAGCAAAAATTCGATTCCGGTTTTTGAAATTGCTTGAAGAGTGTTTTCGTCATAGAAGCCGTATCGAGGCATAAAACTATTAACTTTTGCTTTGGAAACGCTTTCGACGGTATCCTTTGTAAATCGAATGGTGGAATATTGAACTAACTTATCGTCCAATTTATTAACCGTATCTTCAACCGATTCAAGATATCCAATATCGCTGACTATGCCAAGGTCTCCGTATCGACCAATTTTTTTCAGCAGTCCCGGATTATTAATAGCATGACGTGAATCGACAAAGTAAGTAACGGGATAATGTTTTTTATCAATCAGTCTCGCAATTGTTAACGCATTTTCCGGTTCCGATGTAACTTGGGGTATAATAACGGCTGCGGCTTTATATGGAGAAGGCCAATCGCGTACGAAAGCGATTGGACCGTAGCTGAGCCAATTAATACAATTATTGAATAATTTTTCGAAGTAAATATAATCTTCCTGCCGCCCTATTACCGAATTAAGTCCAAAGCCAAACCAAACAAATCTTCCCTTTCCGTAAGTTCCGAAGGCTATGCCCGCGCTCTTGCTTATTTCTTCTCTCACCAACCCGGCTTCGCGTCTGAAATCGTACCAAAAACTAACCTGCGTCGTTCTCGGTTCAAGTATTTCGGCATAAATCGGTCTGTCCCAAGTAGCAATTTTCAAAGCGTATCCGGTAGGAATACCGGCGGTAATTTTCAGATTTCCTCTAAGCGTGTGAATTTTATAAGTTTCCTGCGGTTTAATTTCCCGGTTAAATTTCATTCCGAATGCTTCGGTAAAAAAATCCCATCCTCTCCATTTGCCCTCGTCGGAAAATGTTCCCGGTCCGCCCGTTGAAAAAATAGACCCGCCTTTTTCCAAATATTTTTTCAGCTCAATCAATTCTTTATCGGACATAGACTGCGCCATAGGAATAATTATTATTTTATAGTCGTAATGCTTTCCTAATTCTATTGTCTGATCGCTGATTATTTCATATTTAACTTTGTCGTTTTTAAGATAAACTTCCCAAGTGTCAATAATATCGCTTAACCAAGTACTGCCCTCGGATTGTTTATTTTCCGTGTATCTCGAATAAAGAAGAGCGACTTTATCAACTTGATTAATCTTAGAAATATTTTCCTTTGTAGGCAATATCTCTTTAATATCATAATCGCCGTAAACGTTTTTAATAACAACTAAAAATATTAAAACACCGACGGTAAGCAGCACCAATCCGGTGAGAAATATAATTAAGTAGTTAACTCGAAGTCCGAAATTTCCTTCTTCTTTTATCGCCATCGAAGAGTTTCCTCTTTACTCTTTTTCTCTTTCTTTTCAGTATTGGGAGCCACATATCCTTCCGCGGTGTACCTCATAAATTTACCCCTTGTGCTATCGAGCGTAGGTCGGGAAGCGGCGGCGGATTCTCTAGTGTAATGACTGGTTTCCGCATAATTGGGCATCGGAGGCGGAGTTGGAGCAAATGTAGGGCGAAATTCGCGGGATTCCTGAGTGCCGTAGTAAAGCGGCTGACGTTCTTGTTCGTAACCGGTAACTCTTGTAGGCTGGTCTTCGAAAAGCGTTTTCCTCATACCGGTTTGAGTAGCGGCTGCCTGTTCGGTTGTCAATCTTGCCGGAGCAATTAACTCCGCCGGTAAAACAGCGGGTTCGGCAACTTTGCCCACACGCCCTTTACGTTCTCTAACTTTATATAGAATATAAGCTCCCACAGCAAGAATAAACGTTGAAACAGTGGCAACTAAAATAATGAATGATAATATGGGTATTAGTTCCATAACTTACCTCGTTAAATAAATTTATTAAGCGGCAGACGCTGCTTTCTGAGCTTCAGCCTTATCCAATCCAATTCTTTCCAATTTACCCCAATTCATTTCAATGCCGAGAAACTCTTCGATAGTAGCCATAGCTTTGGTAATATCGATCATCAAAATAAAAATAAGCCGGTAAATAAAAGCGTAAAAAACAAGCCGGAATTCTTCTTTTTCCACGGCAAGGCAATAAATTGCCGCCATCATATCCAGAGCCATTATGCCGATCCACCAAAAAACGACCAAAGCGGACATATGAAAGAAAACGCCGACGATAATGAAAAATAAATTAGCGAGTATATTCATTGCAGGCCATACAAGAGATTCATAAAACATAGACCACAAGATAAGCGTATTGTTAAAATTAAGCGTGGGGTTATAAATATGCTTTTTATGTTTTCTGATGGCTTGCAGAATACCGCGAGTCCATCTGTAACGCTGTTTTAATAGCTGCATGAATTTTTCCGGCGCTTCGGTATAAGAGATGGATCTCGGTTCGTAAATAACTTTCCAGCCGGTGGCAAGCATTTTCAAAGTAAGATCTGCGTCTTCGGCAAATGTATCGCTCGAGTAAAAACCCGCGCTTCTAAGCGCTTTCTTTCTGAAAATTCCAATAGGTCCGGGAATTATATTTACCATTTTAACCATTCCCTGAGCAAAGCGGGCTAAATTAAGCCCTTCAACGTACTCAAGCGCCTGCAGATCGGTTAACATTTTACCGCGGTTAAGGACTTTTACATTTCCCGCAACGGCGCCGATAGCGGGATTAACAAAGTGTCTGATTCCCATTTTGAGGGTATCTTCGGAAAGTTTCGAATCTCCGTCAACGCTCACCGTAAACTCCGCATCGGAATATTGTATTCCCGCGTTAAGCGCTTTGGCTTTCCCGCCGTTGGGTTTGTTAATTAAACTTACTTTAACCATTGAAGTGCGACCCTTTTGATACCCTACCATTTCGTCGGCAACCTCGGCGGTGCCGTCTGTAGAGCCGTCGTTAACAACAATAATTTCATAATTAGGATAATCTAGATTCAGCAGCGACTCAATTGACTGCTTAACAACTTTATCTTCGTTATAAACAGGCACAATAATGGAAACAAACGGGAAATAGTTGTCGTATTCTTCAACGGTATATTTTGTTGTGTTCAGATACGCGAGAACAAGAATTGAGAAGTATCTAAATAACAGAATAAACAGAAAAATAACCAAAGCAACTATTGACGCGTAAACAAACAAACCGTTGAAGGAAAGAACCGTCTGAGGCAGCGTAATCATGATTATAATGAACATTGCCAGAGAAACCACTCCCGAAAAAATCATCGCTCTGATTTTTTCGCGTTTTTCATTTCTTTTCGGAGGATCAATTTCCCTATTGTCCAAAAGAATCTGTGCTTTATCGATATTTTGCTTCTGCTGTATCATAGTTAACTATTCTTCTAATCTGCCATTCATAATATAACATTTTATTTAAATCATTGCAATAAAAAGAGTTATAAAATATCTTTAAAGCAGATAGTTAAATAAACCGTCAATAAATCGACCAAAATAAGTTCAGATAAAAAGCTCCCGAACTATAAGCCGTAACATCCTGTATTGAACTGCTTAAAAATCCCGTTGCCAAAAGTTTCAAACTATCTATTATTTTATACGAAACTTCGGTTTTTACTTCCCTCAGTATGAAATCACTTTCCGGGACATAACCTAATTTCCCGCCAATTTTAAATCTCCACAAATCGGTTTGGAATACTTCCCAATCTCCCCAAATACTGTGGGAAACGAATACTTGCGGAGTATAATAGAGCGGGCTGTTATATTTATAATCTTCAAAATGGTATTCATATCCGAATTTCATGTTATTAGTAAATAATTTTCCAATACGGACTTGGAAATAATTACCGACATTTTTCCCTTCGTATATGCTATTTTCTGTCCATAAAAGAGAATAATAACTTTCCAGATATAATCCGCCATTCATAGTATAATTTCCGTCGAATTTAATATTATTCGATAATATTCTTTTATTAATCAAATCATTCGAGAATAATTGGAACGCGCCGTCCGTATGCTCGAAACGCAACGACGTTTGTAAATTTGCAAGCGGTGTATAAGTGATCTGAGCGTCATAAACCGGGGTATTCAAAATACCTTTCGAATTAAGGCGACCATATCCCAATCCGATACTTAATTCTTTCATCGGATTAATAAACACATTTAATTTAGTCGTTGTAAAGGATAATCTATTGGAACTAGTCGATGTATTGTTTAGGTTTCCACTGTAAAAAGATCCTCCCAAACTGACATATTTTGTAAATCCGATACCGAGCTGTGCGCCGTAATAATAATATTCGAAACCTAAATTATCGTTATAATAGGATGTTAAAGGATTCAAATTCATAAACGAAAAGACGTAATTTGTAATCCCGCCAAATATTCTGCCTAAAGTTGTAGTTTCGTGGAATTCCGCCGGGAGCCACTCCAATCTTTGATTAATCAAATAGGATTTCGGCGCTCTTTTTTTAAGCGCTAAATAAATTTTCTTTGCAGCTTCATAATTTTTCATTTTAGCGTTAACATCTCCAAAGTAAAGCTGCATTTCCATATCTTGAGGATCTTCCAAAACCAGCCTTTGGAGTTCATCATAAGCTTTTAACGAATCTCCGCTCCAATAATAAATTTTAGCCCGGGTTTTATCAAGATCGAGGTCATATTGTTCATCAAGCAATTTGTCGTAAATATCAATCGCTTCGCTGAAATAATCCGCACAGACCAATATTGACGCATATTCCTCTTGAATTTTATAATTATCAGGATACCTATCCATATACTGTTCGAAATAACTCAACGCTGTTTTACAATCTCCCTCTTTTGCAATTTCTCTCCCTTTATTCAAAGTTTCCATATAACTATCTTCTTCTTTCCTAATACTTTCCGATTCAACTAATTTTATCAAATCTTTTAAGTCAGGATTAATCGGATCGACAGCTTTAGCTCTCGAAGTATATTCTTCAGCCTTTTCCGGTTTGTTATGCAAAAGGTTCAAAAGACCGGCAGCAATCAAAGCATAAATATCATCTTCTCTCGCACTTAGTACATCGTCCAATAATTTTTCAGCTAAACTCAAATCCCTTTTAGCCCAAATATTTAACTGCGCCGTTAAAAGTTTATAATCCAAATTCTCCGGAGAAAGTATAAGCAGAGTATCACATTCGTTCAAAGCATTATCTAATTTCAAATCCTCGGAATAAATCTTCGCCAATAAATATCTTGCTTCTTCATCTTTGGGAAAGCGCGATAAATAATTACTCAAAACAGTTTCGCCTTCGGCATAAGCGCGTAAACCTCTGTAGTATCGTCCCAAATCAATAATGGCTTTTCTATCAAAAGGGTCGGAATTCAATTCATTCAGAGCTTCTCCAATTTTTTCATTGAGATTTTCAGTTCTATAAATAACTGTAGTTTCCAAAAGATTTTTAAATCGTTCCTCATCGCCGTGTTTTTCTTCCAGAATTTTAAGCTGCTGAAAAGCCTCTTCGTAGCGGTCATGTTCCATCAGCAATTCTACTAAACGGAATCTGCTTTCGTCGTCGAACGGATCATTTTTAATTATCCGGTAATATTTATCAATAGGATATACCTTATTTCGTCTGTCGTTACCGTTATAATCTTCCGAATATAAAGTAACATAAGCTTCGCGCCTCGCAACATCGAGACCGTCGAGAGCTTCCTTAAAAAACGGCTTAAAATCGAGAGCTTTCAGAAAAGCGACTTCCGCAATTTTGTACTTACTCAGCCAGTTGGAGAACCAGCCGAAACGGCTCCAAATACGCCAATCCTCCGGATACCGTTCAGTGTATTTTTTTAATATTACCCAGCCCTTATAAATATGACGAGTTTCGGTTAAGATTAAGGTGTAGCGAATAATTTCATCCGGCGACGCGTTTTTATCAAGCGCCAGGTATTTGTCATACCATTCTTCCGCTTTTTCCCATTCTTCCAACCAGCGGTAAGCTTTTCCTATTTCAAGGTAATAGAAAGCGTTGTCGGGATTTACGGCAATATCTCTTTTATGTCCCTCAATTTTATCGTAGAGTATTTCATACCAAATTCTTTTTAGCCTTTCGAGCGCTTTGCGGGCTTCGGTATATTTCCGGTTTAATTTAATAGCTTTCCGGTAATCTTCCCTCCCGTAAGCGTATTGCTGACGCTTTTCGTAACATAATCCGCGTAAATAATAACCCTCAGGGTTCCTTGGTTCCGCGGCAATAAATTTATTCAATTGATCAATCGCGTCGCCGTAATGTCCGTTTTGCATATGCTTAAGCGCTTCTCTTTTAATGCCTTCTAAACGCAACTGCCCGAATGTAAAAACCGAAGGAATGAAAAGAAATAAGAATAATATATAAATCTTATTTTTCATTATCCTAAGTATTTACTTATAGGAATAAAGAAGGTTTCTTCCTGAGAATCATTAAGTAAAATTTCTTCCATAATATCTTCCGCCTTATCGATGCCTTCGTTAACTTCTTTGAAGTGAACCTTAATAGCGTCGATTAATTCGTCATATTTTGCGGCATTCAGTCTGCGCAGTTCCGCCGCTACATGATGAATTGCCTCAACGAGATGATCGGGATCCGAACGCACCTGCAATATGAGCACTTTTTCCTCAATCTCACACAATTTTTCCTTTTTACTCATTGCATTCTTAATAGCGGAAAGCAATTCAGTCTGAGATACTAACTGCGTAACCTGGGCAACCGGATCAATTTTAAAAGCCATGACTTGAAATTTTTGTCCGGTGGATTTATAAAGCGCAATTTGATTATTGAGTATCAATAGAAAATCGTTTTTATTGTAAACATTCGGAGTTCCACTTCTTTCATGCTGATACGGATTTCTTTCAACCGTTTTAGCCGCGGGAGGAGAAGGAGGATTATCCGACTGAATAGACTCTGATGTCTGAGAAGGAGCAATTTGAGGAACCAAAGGTTCCGGTTCGGGAATTCTCGCAGTAACTCCGTGAAACGGTTCAATAATATATTCCGAGGAAAACTGTCCTTCGGTATGCCCTACATTCGGAATAATAGTAGCGATACCGCCGTGGTATTTACCGGCAATTAAAGCTCCGCTTTTTTTCAAATAGATAACTCCGGTAACTTCATTAGTAATAGCGTCAACTAAATTCTGCGCTTTCTGAGTTGCCGGTTCCCCCAATATAAATAAACTTGTTATATCCCTTTCTTCAATTGTTTCAAGAGTATGAATAAATGCCTCGCGGAGAAGCATAACGTTTCTGAATCCGATATAGGAAGTAAGTTCGTCAAAAACTATCCTGGCAGGATTGTAATGATTTACAACGGTAATAATATCGTTTAAATACTCCACAAGGTATCTATCCGGGTCGCGGGATTCATAAATTTCGTGCGGCGGAGCAACACGAACGACAATAATTAAATTTTGATTCATAAACGATTGAATATCGAAATTAATGGACGCGGCTTGAATCATTAAATCTTTGGGACGCATATTAGTAAAATATAAACATACTTCCGACGCATTGGCGGCTTCCAATGCGAATTGTAATCCCAACAATGTTCTGCCGGATTTCCTGGGTCCTTCAACAACGTAACTACCGCCGCGGTAAAAACCACCCCAATTCTGATCAATCAGCCCGAAGCCCGATTGTATTAACTTTATTACCGTAGACATAATATCCTCTTATATTTAGCGGTTTAATGGAGCAAAAAGCGTGCCCAAATATATTCTGTTTCTATCCTCTGCTATCATAGCGGCACATCAACTATGCTCCATTTTGATAATCTGTATCATTTAAATGCAAAAACGACGTTTATTTCCTTATAAATCTTGAAAAATAACCCATTACAAACACAGCCGTGGCATTGCCTACAATGGTCGGTTCGTTCGATAAATAGTCGTCTTTTGTATCGAAATAGACAACTGAATCAGCTTGGAACAGTGAAAATCTGTCATTTTCAGGCATTTGAAGACCCGATTGCTCGTAAGCGATTTTTTTAATCGGTCCGGCTGAAAATCCGCCCGGAAGATATCCGCCTGTAAGAAAGGCAACTTGATGATGTAAATTTTTTGTGTACTTCTTCCCTATCTTACTAATAAAACTTAATCCCCACGGATTTCTTCCAAGAATAAAATCTCTTTGTGCCGTTGCAACAGAATCGAATTCCGAATTTCCGGTGAGTTCCTTATACAATATATTCTGTAATGTAACGCCGAGAAGAGTTACATTTGTACCCCACGAATAATCAACTCCCTCATCGAATGAATGAGTTTGAGAAATATTCTTGAAATGCAGCAGATTGGAGCGAATATATTTGATATAAGCCGTATCAATCCTTGCGAGGCGATAGTCGGCTAACGAATTGATATCTCCCCAACTCCACCAATAATCGGAACCGGCTGAATCGGCGTACTGCTTTGCTTCATCGAGCAGATTTCTCTGCCGATTTGTCATGTAAAGTTCAACCGCTCCGAGCGCAAGTTTGCCGAGATATTTTCTGTCTATGTACATTCCCGAACCGGAACTATCCACATCCGGCACATCGTTTCTCACTGAAAAAATGTTCTCCGCGGCAGTCAAGCATCTATCCGCGTACTCGTCGTAATTAAATTTGAACCTCCAAATTCGGGAAGCCAAAGCCATTGTCGCGCTATAGATACCGATTAAATTTTTCCCGATTCCAATATACGCGGGGCGGTTGAACGTAAGCGGATCATCTTCCGGCATCCTCCAGCCGACATCGTGATCCTGCAAGTCCTGCACCTGAGTGACGAGCTGAAATTTGTTGTATTCGGCTCTTAAAAGCCAATCCAAACCAATTTTTGCTTCGGCGAGAACATCCGGAGTTCCGTCTTTATCATTATCAAAACCGAATTTTACCGGATCGAAATCGAATGAGAAAAGAAGCAGATAAGTGGTAAACGCGGTTGTATTCAAAAATTTAACGTAATCGCCGGCGTCGTGCCACCCGCCGGTAACGTCGTAAGATCCTGGCAATTCCTTTTCGCCTAAAATTATTTTGGTCGCATCCGCAATGTGACAAACTTTATGCAGCCGCGGATCTGTGTAGCCGCATCTTTGAACCTGAAAAAACTGCAGCAGCGAATCCACTACGCTTCCGTATAAACCGGAGTCAATTTTGATAAGCTGCGATTTCCTTCCGGCAAACATTAAGTAATAATTGCCCGGTTCTTTAACCGAACTGAAATCGAGTTCGTAAATATATTTAAATTTACTGCTGTATTTTATTTTTGATTCAGCGGTGGATTGGAATACCGGGGTTGAGTCGGACAATTTATTAATGGAAAATTTTTTGTTTGCCACCGGTTTTTCACTCATTACAACTGCGGTTTTAATATCACCGGGAAGGAATCCTACTTGATTCAATCTTATGAATATTTTATTAGAGGGTCTCACCTCAGAGGAAAGAATAATAAAAAGAATAAGAATTAAGATTTTTCTCATAATATTTCCGTTTTATTCTATTTTTTTGTGGGAGGGATAATTCTGTTCCAAATATTTTATCCCAATACGTATTACTTACGCCAAACCCTTTATCATCATATTTGTAATGATGTAAAGCATGGTGTTTTTTGAGAGCTAAAAAATAAGCGCTCTTAACTGCAAAATGATGAATAGCGTAATGCGAAATATCGTAAAATAAATATCCTGTTAAAAATCTGAATGAATAATTCCAATACCCGGATAATCGTTCAGAGTAATTTTTCCGTCAATAATTTTCATGCCGTCAAAAACGTCGTTAGCAATTAAAAGGTTGCCGTCCAAATCCGCCCAATCCACTTCAGGCGAAAGCTGCGCCGCGGCGGAAATTGCGCAGGAAGTTTCAGTCATACATCCCAGCATTATTTTCATATCCAATTTACGCGCGAGTTCAATCATCAATTTAGCTTCTCTCAAACCGGCGCATTTCATAAGTTTTATGTTTATTCCGGTAAAAACGCCTTTCAATTTACTTACGTCATTCAATCTTTGGCATGATTCGTCCGCGATAATAGGAATAGGGCTGTTTTCGGTCAGCCATGCGATATCGTCAATTTGTTCTCTATGCATCGGCTGTTCAATAAGTTCAACATTATTCTCAAAGAGGTAATTCGCAATATCGAGAGCAAAATGCTTATCCTTCCAGCCTTGGTTTGCGTCCACAATCAAAGGTTTATCGGTTACCGATCGAATAGTTTCTATCATCTCGCGGTCGTTGTCCAAACCGAGTTTAACCTTCAATATTTTATATTCGTTTGCTTCGGCAACTTTCTTTTTCACAACTTCCGGCTCGTCGATGCCGATAGTGTAGGAAGTGTTCGGAGAATTCGCCGGATCGAACCCCCATACTTTATGAAGCGGAAGTTCGGATAATTTGCCCGCCAAATCGTGCAGAGCAATGTCAACGCTCGCTTTTGCCGCAGTATTACCCTCGACAACCGAATCGACATAATCCAATATTTCGTCGAGTTTGGACGGATCGGAGAATTGAGTTAAATCTATTCTGCTCAAAAATTTCGACACCGATTCTTGAGATTCGCCAAGATACGGAGGCATAGAGGCTTCCCCGAATCCGGTAATTCCTTCATATTCAATTTCTGTAAGCACAACGGGCGTAGTAGTACGAGAACTCGAAGCAATTGTAAAAACATGCTTCAACTCAAGAGTGTAAGGACGGAATTTGAAATTTATTTTAGACGACATATACTTTTCTTTTAATTATTAATCCGAATTCGCAGCCATTAATTCGGTTCGACAATATTTAAAATATTCGTCGGATTATTCGGCATAAAATTGATTCTCGGAAACAGTTTCTATTCCGTTTTTCTTTAATGAACTGAGTATCCGTTTTGCCCGGATAAATGTTTTATACCGGTATTCGCTGAAATTTTCCGCTTTAGGGTCGAGGCTGTTTATCTTTACTTTTCCCGAAGAATGAATAAACTCCATATTCCCTATGTAAATGCCCACGTGTGTCACTTTCTCTTTTTGATTCTCTCCGGCTTTTCTTCCGAAAAAAAGGAGATCACCGGGCATCAAATTTCCGAATCCGTTTTTAGTATCGACTAATTCTCCCGTGTTTACCTGCTGGGACGCGTCGCGAGGCAGCATAATTCCGTTTAAATAATAAACCGTTTTCGTAAATCCGCTGCAGTCAACTCCTTTTATGGAAGTTCCACCCCAAAGATAAGGCAGACCCATAAATTTATACGCGGTATGGAGAATTTGAGCGCTAGCCGTTTTAGGATTTTTAAACCAAGCCGAGTAATCGGCGCAGTTTTCTTTTTGGATATATCCAACTCTACCGTCGGGATACTGAATACGGCAGAAATTACCTTCATCTTGCAGAAGAATTAAGATATCGCCAATAACCAGATCGCTGATATGCTTTGAGTTAATATCCGGCTTTTCAAACGCAAATCCGTATTCCTTAGTAAAAATAACTTTTTTTGCCAGTTTCCATTTATCCAATTTCTGAAAATCCATAATTTCAAACGAGTCGTCGTCCGTCCATGAAATATATTTATCCGGAGTTTGAATTCGATACCAATCCCCCTGTTTTTCCAATAATTTCACCGGAGTTCCGAGCAGAGTTTGCGAAGCCAATTCGGCGGAATGCTTTGGTTCGCTTCGTAAGTTCGCGACCGATAGATTTACCACTCCGTAAACGCCGCCGCCCAATTCCTCGGACGGAAGATAAATAAGATTCAATTCAAATCCAGAAAATGAGGATCTTATCAGACTGATTTTTTTTGCCGCCTCGTTTAAATCTGTTTTTACCGTAAGGGTTTTGGAATATTCATCAAAGGAATATTCGAATACCGCAACTCGAGAATCCGGCGCGTACTCTCTTTTTAATTCTTCAAGCCTGTTATATATTTTATCCATTTTACTTCTTTGAGCAATGATTAAATTATTTGAAATAACTAATAGGATTGTAATAATGAAAATTTTTCGCATAGTAATTTCGGAATTATTTATGAAATATTTAAAGGTGAATTTAAGTAAAAATTCATAATATTTCGAATAATTTATCTAAATTTGTTTTTTGGTTTTTGAATCCATATGCATTTTACTTCATCAAATTTTTTACGATTTTTAAGTCTAATATGGAGTTATCATGCAATCTCAACCTAAAGTGATTATGTTCTCTACGCCAACTTGCGGATTTTGCCACGCCGCTAAGAGGTATTTCAGAGAGAAAAATATTAAATTTACCGATGTCGATGTTTCGAGGGACAGAAGCGCGGCAATGGATATGCGGCGGAAAACCGGACAGACCGGCGTTCCGGTTATTCTAATCAATAATCGTCCGATTGTTGGTTTTGATAAATCTAAAATTAACAGAATGTTAAATATTAAATAAGGAGTTAAAAATGAAAATTAAACCGATGGATGACAGAGTTCTTATTGAACCGGTAGTAGAAGAAGAAAAAACTCATTCCGGAATTATTATTCCCGATACGGCAAAGGAAAAACCAAGAATGGGAACCGTTATTGCCGTGGGAACCGACGAAGACCTTCAAGAAAAAATTAAAGAAGGCGATAAAGTGTTATTCGCTAAATACGGCGGGGAAGATATTGAAGCCGACGGTAAAGAATACAAAATAATACAGCGTTCGGATATTTTGGCGGTTGTGGAATAATTAATTGTTTACCCGCCTTTTCTATTGAATTTATTCCAGGGCGGGTAAACTTTCTTTTTTTTACTTTTAATTACTAAAATGCGTCGGATAATTTCCTTTTTGGATTTGCTCTATAAATCTTTCAATATTTTTTATTCCGCTCACAATTAAAGGACAATACTTCAGCACGAATTCCGTCTTCTCCGTTTCTGTTTCAGGCGGATTATTCATCCATTCTTTCAGCGCTTCCTCACCGCCATAATCTACATAACTGCATCTAAACGAAAAATCATTTTCGTTTAACAGCAGCGCTTTGCCCGGCAATAAAGCCGTATGCTCATGTTTTAACAGTTCTTCGGCAAACGTTAAACTTGTTTTTATCCCAAGCTGAAATAATTGTTCTTTAAAACCATTGAAATCGACCAGCAGATAAAAACCGCCATAAGGCTTTGACGTTTTTACACCCGGAATTTTAGAAAATAAATTATAAACATATTTACCCACAGCGGCATTTATTTCCCGGCAGTATCTTATATGATCTTCCACAGCTTCGTTTTCGGAATACGCTTCCAGCGCGGCATATTGAATTGGAGCAGCCACGCATGAATAAGTGGAACCGGCGATTTTAAGCGCGTTCTTCATTAGATTTTGCTGATCCTGCGGAAATACGCCCACTCCCAATCTGTATCCGCCCGCCGAACGGTCTTTGGATAATCCGCCGGTAACGATTGTTCCCTCCGGATATATTTTCCCCATGCTGACGAAGCTCTCCTTATTAAAGGAAGTCAAAGCGTAAATTTCATCGGCGATAATAACAACATTATTTTTCATGCAAATTTCCGCAAGTTCCTTTAGTTCCGATTCGGAATACATTGTACCGGTGGGATTATGCGGATGATTGAGTATCAAAATTTTCTGCTCTTGAGAACTCCTTTCAATTCCTTGTAATAATTGGTCGGGAGTCAATTTATAATTATTTCCGAAAGATGTGTTCACCGGAATTATTTCCTTTTTCAATATCTCCGCCTGCGGTAAATAACTTACCCACGAGGGCACCGGAATTAACACGCTTCCTGACAAAGTAGCGAGCAGCATCGAAATCATTTCCTTGCTGCCTGGGCTGATTATTATCTGCTCCGCGCCGCAGTTCAAACCGAAGTTATGCTCGTAAAACTTAGCCGCCGACTCGCGGAGCTGTTTAATGCCCGCGGTGGGAAGATAATCGTGCTTAGAGGCATTGTCGGACAGCGCTTCTATAACAGTCGGAGGCGGCATAAACGGAGACTGCCCGAACGCGAAATGATGATATGGTCTTGTGCATCCGCATTTCAAACAGTTTTCACGATATCTCTTAATCTGATCGTTTATAATTAAATTCGCAGGGGAAGCAATGGATTCCAAGTGCTTCTCTAATAAAATAGACATTTTTTCCTCAATATTTATTTCCGATATACATATTTTCAATATAAATTTCTCTAAGTTCTCTCCGCTTTAATTTGTTCGACGCCGTTTTCGGAAGTTTATCAATTATTATCAAATCATAAATTCTGAATAAAGGATTTAACTTTTTCGATATCAATATTTTCAATTCGGAGAATAGCTCATCCTTTGAAACGTCGGTTTTCGCCACGGTAAAAAGAACCAAATTTTCCATCGCTTCCCCTTTCTTCTTAAAAGAAATCGCGGCGCTTTCAATTACGGCTTTGTGAGAATTTATAACTTTTTCCAATTCTATCGAACTTACTTTTATCCCGCCAATATTCATCGTATCGTCGGTTCTCCCCTCGGCTTGATAAAATCCGCCTTTGAGAATCCGAATCTGATCTCCATGCCTGCGCAATAAATTGCCGTCCGGATCGGTGGGACAATTCTTATAATAAACGTCGAAATGATTTTTATTTAACAATTCCTGGGATAAACCTATAGACGGAGGGACTAAGAATACTTCTCCTTTTTCACCCTCGCGGGTTTCTTCGGTTTTATTCTTCAACAATTTAAAATCCGTTCCGAGAGCCGGAGTTGTGAACGTTGACGGCGACGCAGGCTGAATCACGGTTCCGGTCAGGTATCCGCCGCCTATCTCCGTTCCTCCCATGTATTCAATTACAGGGGCTTTGAAATTAGCCCGGCTCATCAGCCAGAAATAATCTTCCCAATTCGAAGGCTCTCCTGTAGAACTGAATACTCTGATATTTTCCCAATCATGTTGATTTACCAATCCCCTATTCCGCCACGTTTTAACGAGGGAAGGAATAACGCCCATAATATTTACTCCGGCATTTTTAACAAAATTAACAAATTCAGCGCCAGCCGGCGAGCCTTCGAAAAGAGCGATTGTGCCTTCATTAATCAGCGCGGCAAAAATCAGCCATGGTCCCATCATCCATCCGATATTAGTGGGCCAAGCGATAACGTCTCCTTTATGAATATCCTGATGATAAAATCCATCCGACGCGCATTTTAAAGGAGTGATGTGATTCCACGGAATAGCTTTCGGCGTTCCCGTGGTCCCCGAGGAAAATAAAATATTAATATAAGAATAGGGATCAGACTGTACCGAGGCGAAAGAATCGTTATCCGACAAAAAATCACTCCACAGCAAATCTTTCTCTCTTAATTTCGGCGCTCCATTTCCCTTATCCGATTCCGACTCAATTACAATCGCAGTTCCGACGCCGGCGTCTTTAACCTTTTTGAATAAGTCAATTGTTTTACCCGACCGCCGATAACTATCCACGGTAATAATAACGTCCGATTCGGCTATTTCCATTCTTTTTCTAATTTCGGCTGAAGAAAAACTATCGGCGATTGAAACAACCTGACAGCCGGCTTTAATTATTCCGAGATAAGCGGCAACGCACTGCGGAGTCATCGGCATATAAATGGCTATCCGGGAGCCTTTTTTGAATCCACGCTCCAAAATTCCATTGGCGATTCTATTCGTCAGCAATTCCAAATCGCCGTAAGTCATCTTTTTTAAGGAATTTGAATTTTCATTTCCGGAAACAATCGCTATTTTGTCGGGTTCGGCTGTAAAGCAGCTATCGATACAATTTAATTCCGCACCCGGAAACCAAACCGGATTTATATTTCCGCCGGAGATATCTATCACATCATCGAAATCTTTGGAAAATTTATATCCGATAATTTCAGCGGTTTTTTTCCAGAATTCTTTCCGGTTACCGACAGACCATTTGTGAAGTTCCGCGTAATTTTCAAATCCCATTTGCCGCATAACTCCGGCTATGTTTGAATTTAGTTTTTCGTTTTCGCCGGGAGTCCAGACTATCGGCGGGCTGTCTCCCGCTTTACGATTACTGTAAATTTTCAGATATGTTCTCAGTTGTTCGTCGAATGGAATTACTTCGCCCGATTGCGGCAATTTAGTAAATTCCAGCCATTTGCTATATTGTTCATTCCCTTTTAAATCGTTCGCCGTATATTTTAAATTATTACTCATTTCAATTACAAGTTTATACAATTTTATTTTGTTAAACCAAAGTAAATAAAATTCCGGACGGGAAATGTCTTTACAGCGACAGTAGAGTAATACCAATTAAATGATTGTTGCTATATTCAAGCCCAATTGCTTATATGTACAACCTAAACTTAACTACCTGCTTGTGTCGTTATTTATCGGATTCCAGCGCTTGTCTTAATGCTAAAAATGCTTCTTTTAATGGTTGATTAACCGATGAATTTGGTTCTGACAATACAAGTTCTTGATATTTTTCCAAGAAGGCTGTTCTTCTTCTATGAAAGAAATGTAAAAAATGTTTTATAAAACCAATACAATCTAATATCGCAATTTCAATTCCTGAAATATCATAAATACTTTTTGCATAATTCTCAACCTCTTTTTCAATTGTTTCAGTAGTAATAAAAATAAAATTATCAATCTTTACTTTCGATGCGGCAATTTTTTTGATAGCCGTTTCAATATCTGATTTTGTTACACGCTTATCTTTCATCTCATAGCTTGTTACAATATTATCTTCATTCGATAAAACTATTTCTACATCGCCAAACGCTCCTGTTTGTTTATCCGCCGCATTATGAGCTTGTAAAGGTCTAATATTTTCACCAATTAAATCAGCAATGGTCATATACGCGGCTGCTATAATCAAAACGGGTAATCTGCTGGAATTTTTTGAGGCTAAATGTTGAGTCAATAATGTGACAATTTGCTCGGAAGATAAATAATTATCATTCTCATTGCCTTTTAAACTTTTTATTAATTGTTCTATTCTATTAGAATTTTGATTGCGAATAATAAATAGTTGGCGTATTATTTCTTTAAAAAGTTGTTCCGGTTTAATAACTTTCTTGTGCGCTAAATTTAATAAGTCAAGAGTCGTTTTATATAATTGAGGATTTCTTCCAACTAATTCAGTGTCGGGAAGCATTACTGTATTTCTATTTCTAAACGCAGGCGTAAGAAAAGCCGTTGTAGAATTACAAGGTAAATCATATTTTTCAATAATTTTTTGAACATATTTTTCATCATAACTTCTACCGGAAAAAGTATTATTACCTGATATTTCAGTGTAAGGTTTTCTTATATCAACTTTTGGATTGTCAATTTTTGCGACACAGCAAGATAGTAAAAACCGAATTGGCGCTTTAATGCGAATATTTGAACAAACAGATTGAATTTTTTCATAAATTTCTTTCTCATTAATAAATGATTCTGTGTTTTTCTCAGATATTTCAACATATTCAAATAATTTCTTTTGCAAATCTTTCATTTTAATAATCCGTTTTAAAAAGCGTGGAATCCTTTTTATCATCCAATTCATAATTTGTCCACAAGACTTCTTGCCGCTTATCCTTTGTGCTGTGAATAGTTTTACTAGGTCCAAAATGCTTTTTCCACTTAGGTTGACGATATAATTCATTCATCAACTCACAATCATAATTTGAAATAGCAACCTTTCCTTTTACATTATTCAAAACTTCTGCCAATTCAATATGCTGTTTATCACTCATTTCAAAGCCATAAGCATTCTTGTCGCCCCTGGTTGAGTGAACGTAGGGTGGGTCGCAATAAAACAAAGTAGTTTCACTATCGTATAACTTAATCACATCAATTGCCGGTCTATTTTCAATTTGGACTCTAAGCAATCTCTCGGCAATAAAATCAAGCTTTTCTATTCCGCCGATATAGCGGCTGATTACGCCACTCATTCCAGAGCGACTTGTATTTTTGCAGTTAGCCCATCGACCAATGGTTGCTGTTTGAGCCAATCCTGTTCTTACTTGTCTAGCCCTAACATAAAATCTTCTTGCCCTTTCAATATTTGGCAGTTTACTATCAATTTCACAAGCCAATGCAAACTCTTCTCTGGAAAATGGAGTTAATGCTATCAATTCAAGTAATTCATTTTTACGTTCTCTTAAAACTCTAAAGAAATTAACTACTTCACCATCTAAGTCATTATATGTTTCAACGGGAGACGGTTTTCTGTTAAAAAGAACAGCGCCTGAACCAGCAAATGGTTCACAATAGTGTTTGGATTTAGCTAAAAGAGGTAAAAGCCAATCTAAATGGGAATATTTACCTCCATACCAACCAAAAGCTATTAATTTTTTACCATTTATTTTATTTATTGGTCTAGGTTTTATTTTTTTCTTTTTTATTACTTCCATAACAATTATTTAATTCCTATTTAATTACGTTTTATTTATAGCGCCTTATCTGCCATTGAATATAAGCAATGTCAGCTAAAGTGTTAATCTGGATATTTTCATCAGGAATAGTTGTAACAATTCCTTTTAATTCCGCCGATGATCTATTGTAAATAGTAACGAGTTTTTTTAAAACATTATTAGCTTCAATTTCTTGTTCTATTAATAATTTCTTTAACATCCTACTTTATATATAAAAATTTAATTTCTTTTACAAACCTGCATTATTTGATAATAAAATCAAATTATTTTACACATCCAACTCTATTTGAGAAAAATTCAGTTTTCGTTTATAATTTTATCGTTAAAATCTTTTTCTCTTTTGTCAACCGATTTCAGTTTTATTTTGAAATACCGGAATAGCATAGCAGATTCTTCTCCCTAATTTGTCATTGGACTATTTCCGTCCCATTTATGGGGCGGAATTAGATGCTAAGCGAAGGAGTTGTCCAAATAGTAATCTGTCATTTCGAACTCCGACGGAGTCGGGGTGAGAAATCTTTGATAACAGAGCGAATTCAATAGATTTCTCGGTCGCTTCGCTCTCTCGAAATGACATTTTTAGACTTTTTGGACAGTCCCAAACAAAGAATTAGTTTAACGGTAAATTCCGCAAATATATGGCTAAAGAAAGTGTAGTTTTTTGATTCCCCTTAACGCGTCGGTTGAAGCAGACGGTAATATTACGAAGTCCTATCAAATTTCGCACATTATACTTAGAGTAGTGAACCATTTTTTTTCGTGGAATATGTTGCGATAGGCAATGAAGAGAGTTTAAAGCAAAGCCGATCCCTCTTCATGAAGAAGAATCGGCTGTAAATGTTTTCAAACTTATATTTATTTTGTTATTGCAAGAAAAACGTCTGGCATGCGTAAAGAGCGGATGCTATTACAAGAAGCCAGGTAAAAAGGTAAACCCCTAGTATTATCTTTCTAGCCATTTCTTTCCTCCTACAGACCCATTAAACTTTTAATTATTTTATTTAATTTTTAATATTACCGGCGCGGACTAAACCGCGCCGGATAATAGATAATAATCTTATTTTAATAACATCATTTTTTTAGTAATCGCGCTGCCGCCGGATATTACGCGGTAGATATAGGCGCCGCTTGTAACGGATTGACCATTGTCGTCTTTTCCGTCCCAAAGCAAGTTGTAAGTACCTGCGTTCATCTGTCCGCTTACTAAGGTTCTTACTTCTTGTCCAAGCATATTATATATCCTGACACTTACGAAATTACCTTCTGGAATACCGAACTTAATGCTTGTTGCCGGGTTAAATGGATTCGGATAATTTTGTTCTACCATGAATTTCTCAGGTATTACTATCTCTTCTTCCACCGCCGTTGTCTGGTCTGTAGAGAACGAAGCTCTCGTCGAATAATCCGAATAGTCTCCGCTGCTTGTTTTCGATCTGACTTTCCAGTAATAAGTCTGTCCCGCTTCCAAACCGTTAATAGGCGCGAACGGCGACTGAATTCCTTCAAT
>CAYNUJ010000024.1:22607-25377 GCA_964400095.1 uncultured Melioribacteraceae bacterium | reverse complement strand
CAATACCATTTACAAGGTTGAGAATTAAAAATTAAAAATTAGAAATTGTAAATTAGATTTTATCCGCGTAAATCATGTCCAATCTGTGTTCATCCGCGTTCCAATGAGTGGCTCGTCATCCGCGGTCTATATTTCTTTTACCTTCTTTTAAAAAATTATAAAAATAATTTAAATTTCTTTAATTTCACCCCGCTTAAAAAGTCCCTTTTTACTCCGAATTGTAAAGAATGAACTTGGCACAGCAATTGCTATTAACATCAAAATTAAACGGAACGGATATGACAGGATTATTTTGGTTTATATTATATATGATTTTTATAAGTACAATAATTGTTTTTTTTCTAAAAATTTCTAAAAAATAAAGGTTACGCGCATGTCAAAAAAAATCAAATTCTTTACAGCGGCGCTTCTCTTTACGGGATTATTATTCCCGTATTTTACGAACGCGCAGAAAATTCAAAAGGATGATAATTTGGACAAACTTATTCAAAGAGCTATCGAAGTAAGTCCCAGATTGAATCTTATTACTTCAAAACAAAATTCCGCTGAATCGGTTATTTCCCAAGTTTCTAATCTTAGCGATCCTGTTCTCGTACTTGGGCTTAATAATTTACCGATAAATAATTTCTCTTTTTCGCAAGAGCCTATGACCGGTAAAGTTGCCGCAATAAGTCAGTCTGTGCCTTTTCCCGGGAAATTGAGAACGGCAGGGGAATTTAAGGCTAAAGATGTGGACATTATTTCCGAGGAGTATAAGGACGCCACAAACGAATTGGTCAAGAATGTAAAGCAGCTTTATTTTGATTTGAGCTATTTAAGAGAAGCTATCAATATCACCAATAAAAATAGAGAATTGCTTAAAAGTATAGAGAGTGTGGTTAAAACTAAATACACGGTTTCTACCGCTACTCAGCAGAACTTAATAAAAGTCGGACTGGAAATAACAAGAATCGATGATAAACTCGAAGAGTTAAAGGGAGCCGAGAGAGCGAAATTAGCCGAGCTTAACGCTTTGTTATTAAACGATGCGAACGCTCCGATTAAAACCGCCGGTTTGGAAAAATTAGTTCATGCCAATTTGGATGTAAACAGTTTAATTAAATTGAGCGTTGAAAACAGACCGTTTTTAGAGCAGATAAAATTAGCGGAAGAAAAATTCAAGATTAAAGAAGACTTAGCTAAATACGATTACTATCCGAATTTCAATTTTAAATTACAATATTCCCAAAGGGATGAAATTTCCAGAACTAATACCGGCTTAAACGATTTAGTTAGTTTCTTCGTCGGATTCAATCTTCCGCTTAATTACGGCGGGAAAGTTGACGCAAAAGTTGAAGAAGCAAAATATCAGCAGCAAGTATTCAAAAATAAATTTGAAACTTCAATTCAGATATTAAGAAAATCTTACGGAAACTTAGTTTCCAAATTGCGGGAACTCAACGAAAGAGAATTACTTGTGGAAGACGGACTTATTCCTCAAGCGGAACAGTCTCTTAAAGCGGCTTTGGCGAGTTATCAGGTTGGGGATATCGACTTCCTAAACGTAATCGACGCGCAAAATCGCTTATATCAAATTGAAATAATGTTATATAATATCAGAAGCGGTTATCAGAAAACACTAGCAAATATAGAATTTTTAACCGGTACAAAATTTTAATTATTATAAATAACGGAGTTATAAAATGACTAAAAAAATATTTTTGATCACATTTTTGTTTGCCGCCGCTGCTGTAGGGGTGTATTTTGTATTTCTATCCGGCAGCGACAATACTATTAAAGCTCAAACAAAAACATCCTCGGAGACTGAAGCAGCTCCGGTTAAGAAGGAAAGAAAAATACTTTATTACCGCGCGCCGATGAACCCCAGCGAAGTTTACGATAAACCCGGTAAATCCAGAATGGGAATGGACCTTGTACCGGTTTATGAAGATGCGGGCGGCGATGGAGTAGTTACTATTAATGCAGCAATTCAGCAAAACATGAACGTTAAAATTGACGAAGTTGAGGAAAAAACAATATATACTGAAATTGTTACCAACGGCATTTTAAGAACCGACGAGAGGAAAGAATATATCGTTACAACGAAAATAGGCGGATGGATTGAAAAGATGTACGTTAATTATACCGGGCAGGAAATAAAAGAAGGCGAAAAGCTTATTGATATTTATTCGCCGGAATTAGTTGCCGCCGAACAGGAGTATTTGACAGCTATTGATTACAGCAACTCTCTATCCTCGAATTCCCGTACAGATATTCTAACCAGCGGAAGCGAACTAATTAAAAACGCGAAAAGAAAATTAGAACTTTTTGATATCCCCGAAGAGGATATTGAGAATTTGAAAAGAACTCGCGATATAAAAAAATATATGACTCTTTTTGCTCCCTTTGACGGTACGGTAATATTTAAAGGCGTTATAGAAGGACAAAAAATCAATCCCGGCGAACCTTTGCTAAAAATTGCCGACTTGAAAAACCTTTGGCTAATTGCCGATGTTTACGAATACGAACTTTCTAAAATTAAAGTCGGTTCCGAAGCTGAAATTCAATTCAGTTATCTTCCCGGAAAAGTTTTTCATAACAAAATATCATTTATTTACCCGACTTTGGAAGCGAAAACAAGAACAGTAAAAGTAAGACTTGATATTAAGAACCGGAATGGCGAACTGAAACCCGATATGTACGCTGACGTTGTAATCAGAGGCAAAAAGCTTTCAGGCAAACCGACTATACCGGAGCAGGCAATTATAAGAAGCGGCAGAAGATCTATCGT
>CAYNUJ010000024.1:19867-22507 GCA_964400095.1 uncultured Melioribacteraceae bacterium | reverse complement strand
AGCACGATGGATATGGATGGAAAGATGGATCATGACGACGGCAAAATGGACATGGATATGAACAAGGATCACGGTAACGGCAAAATGGATATAGACAATAAAATGGATCATGATATGGATATGTCCGGAGACGATCATTCCGCTAATATGAAACACGATAGCATTGTTCGTACCGGCGTTATTGATGTTGCAAGCATTGACAAAAATAAAGACGGAAAAGTATTCCAGGATATTATGGATTGGAATGTTATATCCGACAAACCGGGCAGATGCCCGATATGCAATATGAAATTGAGAGAATACTCGATTGAAGAAGCAAAACAAAATTTAACAGATAATGGTTTTAAAGTAAAATAAAAATTTATCAGGAGATATAATGGATCACGGTACAAGCAAGAAAGAAGGAGCGATTGAGAAGATAATAGAGTGGTCGATCAATAATAAAGTGTTGGTCATCATTCTTACAGCTGCGCTCGTTGCCGGCGGTATCTGGGCTGTAAAAAATACCGCAATAGATGCTATACCAGACTTAAGCGACGTCCAGGTTATAATATTTACCGAATATCCTGGACAGGGTCCGCAAATTGTTGAAGATCAGGTAACTTACCCGCTTACAACTAAAATGTTAGCCGTGCCTTATGCGATTGACGTAAGAGGTTATTCTTTCTTCGGCTTTTCAATGGTATATATAATTTTTGAAGACGGGACGGATATTTACTGGGCGCGAAGCCGGGTATTGGAATATCTTAGTTCAATGCGGAACGAATTGCCAGACGGAGTCGCTCCACAATTGGGACCCGACGCAACCGGATTGGGCTGGGTTTATCAGTACGTTCTTAAATCGGATAAAAGAAGTCTGCAGGAATTGCGTTCGATACAAGATTGGTTCCTCAGATACGAACTTACGGCTATCCCGGGAGTTTCAGAAGTTGCAAGCATCGGCGGATATGTTAAGCAATATCAAGTAAATGTTGACCCGAACAAGCTCGCCTCTTACGGAATTCCTTTGCAGAAAGTAAAGATGGCAATAAAGGAAAGTAATAACGACGTAGGCGGAAGGCTTATGGAAATGGCTGAAACCGAATATATGGTTAGAGGTTTGGGCTATATAAAAAATACTGAAGACTTAAAATATATAACTATAGGAACCGATAAAAAGACCGGTACGCCTGTCTATTTGAAGGATGTGGCTTTTATAGATATAGGTCCCGAATTGAGAAGAGGATTAGCCGATTGGAACGGAGAGGGAGAAACCGTCGGCGGTATCATTATTCAGCGGTTTGGCGAGAACGGACTTGCGGTTATTGAGAGAGTGAAAAAGCGCTTGGAGGAATTGAAATTATCTCTCCCGGATGATGTAGAAATAATAACATCATACGATCGTTCCACGCTTATACATGAAGCAATTGAGAACCTCACCGATAAACTATTGGAAGAAAGTATTGTTGTAGCGCTGGTAATTATAGGCTTCCTGCTTCACGTCCGAAGTTCTCTCGTTGCTATTTTCACACTCCCGACGGCGGTTCTTGCGGCTTTGCTTGTTATGCAGTTGCAGGGCATTAACGCTAATATCATGTCGCTTGGAGGTATTGCGATTGCGATTGGGGCTATGGTGGACGCCGCAATCATTATGGTGGAGAACTCTCACGCCCATATTGTGCATAATCATGATCTTCCGGAGGGTAAACGAAGACCTCACTGGGCGGTTATTATGGAATCGTCGAAAGAGGTGGGTCCTTCAATATTTTACTCTTTGCTGGTAATTACAGTTTCCTTTTTACCTGTATTTACACTCGAACAGCAGGAAGGCAGATTGTTTAAGCCATTGGCTTTCACTAAAACATATGCTATGGCAGCCGGAGCAATTTTGGCTATTACTATCGTTCCGGTGCTTATGGGATTCTTTATACGCGGTAAGATGAAAAGAGAAGATGAAAACCCGGTTACTCGAATTCTTATGAAAATGTATCATCCGATTGTGGATTTTGTGATGACGTTCAGATGGTGGGTTATAGGCGCGTCCTTTTTAATAACGATTGCAACCTTTATACCTTTTTCCAAATTAGGTTCGGAATTTATGCCGCCGCTGTACGAAGGAGACATTCTTTATATGCCAACTACCTTGCCCGGAATTTCCATTACTAAAGCAAGGGAAGTAGTGCAGACAACAGATAAAATAATAAAAACTTTCCCCGAAGTTAAATCGGTATTCGGAAAGATTGGAAGGGCGGAAACCGCAACGGATCCTGCGCCGCTTTCAATGATTGAAACGACTATTCAGCTTAAACCTCGGGATCAATGGAGACCCGGTATGACGCCTGAAAAGTTGGTAAATGAGATGAACGCTGCAGTTAATATTCCCGGCGTTACTAACGCATGGACAATGCCGATTAAGACGAGAATTGATATGCTTTCAACCGGTATTAAAACACCGGTGGGAATAAAAATAGGCGGACCGGATCTGAACGTTCTGCAGCGTATCGGCAAGGAAATTGAAGAAGTGGCTAAAACAATTCCCGGAACGCGTTCGGCTATTGCAGAAAGAGCCGTCGGAGGCAACTATGTCGATTTTGATATTGACAGAAAAGCTATCGCCCGTTACGGACTTACTATTGAAGACGTTCAGAACGTTTTTATGTC
>CAYNUJ010000024.1:18496-19767 GCA_964400095.1 uncultured Melioribacteraceae bacterium | reverse complement strand
GTTAAAATTCCCCCCGGATATTCAATTGTATGGAGCGGTCAGTATGAATATATGGAAAGAGCGGCTGAAAAGTTAGCGTTAGTTCTGCCGTTAACATTACTGCTTGTTGTTATGCTGCTCTATTTCAACACAAAGTCATTTATTAAAACAGGTATTATTCTTCTCGCTTTGCCTTTTTCAATGGTTGGAGCTATCTGGTATCTCTATTTTGCCGGTTATCATTTGAGCGTTGCCGTTTGGGTGGGAATTATAGCTCTACTCGGCGTTTCGGCGGAAACGGGCGTTGTTATGCTCCTTTACCTCGATATAGCTTATGATAATTGGGTACGCAGAGGCGATATGAAGAATCTCGCCGACCTGCGTCACTCGATATTCGAAGGCGCGGTAAAAAGGATTCGTCCGAAAATGATGACTGTTATGGTGCTGTTCTTTGGATTGCTACCGATCTTAATCGGTCACGGCGCCGGAGCGGATGTAATGAAAAGAATTGCGGCGCCTATGGCGGGCGGTATCTTTACAAGTCTTGTAATGGAACTGACTATGTTCCCCGCTATTTTCTACGTAATAAAGAAAAGAGGAATGAAAGAAGAAAACGAAGTAATTCCCGAGGAGGTGTAAAATGAAAGAGATAAAAGCATATATCAGAAGTGAAAAGGCTGAGTTTGTTATTCGCGAACTTGAACAAGCCGGCGTTAAGGGGATGACCGTACTCGACGCAAGCGCCCTTGCCGGCTGGGCTGATCCCGAAGCTTTCAGTTTCTCTATTGAGTATGTTCAGAAATATTCTACGGTTGTGAAGATTGAACTGATCTGTAAAGCCGAAGATTTGGATAAATTGATCGACGTAATAATTAAAAACGGTAAAACCGGAAGAAGCGGCGACGGCTGGGTCTTTGTCAGCGACGTGGAAAAATCCGTTAAAATTAAAACCGGTGAAGTAAATATTCTTAATTAAAAAGGAGACACAAAATGAAAAACTTAATGAAATTTGTAGCGGTCTTGTTTATTGGCGCCGGAGTTCTAATGGCGCAGGATAAGCCCGATACTCCGAAACACGACAAGGAGAATCATGAGCATATGATGAAAGATATGCCCGATAGCTGTATGGCTATGATGAAAAAGATGCACTCCAAAATGTCGGATAGCTCTAAAATGAAACATAAAAAAATGATGAACATGGAAAATGTGCCCGACAGTTGTAAAGCCATGATGAAAGATATGGATATGAAAGATATGTCCAAATGCAAAGAAATGATGAAAGATCATAAAGG
>CAYNUJ010000024.1:0-18396 GCA_964400095.1 uncultured Melioribacteraceae bacterium | reverse complement strand
AAAGGTGTGATAGACGTGGAAGCTATCGACGAAAATAAAGACGGAAAAGTATTTCAGGACGTAATGGACTGGAATGTAATTGCGGACAAAGCCATGACGTGCCCCATATGTGAAATGACGCTCAAGGAAGTTACAATTGAGCAGGCAAAAGATAATTTAGTTAAACACGGATTTAAAGTTAAATAATTCAAATTACGGGGGCGATTTTTCTCGCCCCCACAATTGGGAGTGAGTTATGAAATGCAATAATTGCGGGACTGAAAATTCGAATGAAAATAAATTCTGTGTGAGCTGCGGAACCGAATTAAAAAATCTTAAGAAAGATCATATTTATTGCGGTAACTGCGGAAGCGAGAACAATAAAGAGAGTAATTACTGCGATAACTGCGGTTCAAGACTATTGAAGCCCGGCGCCGGCAAAGCGCACCACCAGAATAAATCGAATCAGTCGAGGAAAAATAAAAGAGTCCGACAGAGGAAATTAACGTTTGTCGATCTGTGGAAAGAAAATAAGGCTATTTCCGTAGTCGGTTTGCTGATAATAGGATTTATTATTATTCAAATATTGCCGGGAGAGAAAACCGAAAGATCAAACAGAGGGTTTACAGCCGACAACAGATCTTTAGCCGGATTCGCGGGTTCGAGGTTAAATGATTTAGCCTCAAAGTTTATCTGTTCATGCGGAAGCTGCGGCGAACAGCCTCTCGAAGTTTGTACGTGTCCCACTGCAAAAGAAGAAAGAGCTTTTATTCAATCGATGATCAATAATAATTCAAGCGACGCGGAAATTATTAAAACCGTAAATAATAAATACGGTTGGATAAAACCGCAATTCAGAAATTTATTAAACAGCGGCGCTGCGAGCGCTACTGCAAATAATGCCGTTAATGTAAACGTTCAGGCTGGCGTTAAGGATAGAAACTATATTATCAGTCAATTCGAATGTCCTTGCGGTCAATGCGGAATTGATGAATTGATAGAATGCGGATGCGACCATCCGAACGGAGCGAAGGAAGTTAAAGGTTTTATCGACCAGCAGATAGCTGTTCAAAAGTTCACCGTTAAACAGATTATTAATAATGTGAATTCGCGTTACGGCGGATTAAAAATATAGGGAGTGAAGTCATGAAATTTTGTCCTCAATGCGGTTCGGAACTTAAAGGGAGCGGAATATTCTGCCCCGAATGCGGTTCCAATATAAAATCTTCCAGCGCCGAGCAGACTAAAAACTTAGAGAATAAGCGGGAAATAATCAGCGCATCGGGTAAGAGTAATAATTCAAAAATGATATTCAATGCCGTTTTGCTATTCCTCTTTGCCGGGAGTATATTTTATTATTTCGCTACAACTCATACAAAAGAGGAGGAGATAATATTAGCCCAGCCTAAAGTGATTTCAGAAATAGAATATCTCGATACAAGATTCGATATGGCTACGGCTGAAGTAAAGGTTGAAGACGGAAATATTATTCTTTCCCTCGACGAAGTATTGGATAAAAAATTCGTACGTTTCGTCTATAAATCTTCCTTAAGAGAAATTCCCATGCTTGCTTATATAAGCGAAGACGGGAATTTGGTAACATCAATTAGCATGTGCGAACCGTGTAACTCCACTACTTTTCATATTAAAGGAGACGAGCTTGTGTGCAACTCGTGCGGTTCTACATGGGAGTTAAATTCGCTCAAAGAAGTCAGCGGTTCCTGCGGTAAATATCCTCCCGATCCGATACCGAGCAAAATATCCGGCAATAAAATATTGATTTCCGAAAGCGACGTTCAGAGCTGGCGCAGAAGAGTGTAGGTGAATTATGAAATTTTATCATATCTCGGTTAACAGCTTAAAACGGCGTAAATCAAAGACTTTTTTCCTTATTCTCAGTCTTATACTCGCTGTTTCCTCGATTGCCGGTTTATTTCAGGTTTCGGTTTTATTGAGCAATAATCTTGAAAGCGATTTGGACGTTTTCGGCGCTAATATTCTTATTACTCCGCGCACGGAAAATTTAAGCATCAATTACGGAGGTATAGATTTTGGTAACGTTTCTTTCGATAAATCTACTCTTCATACAGAGGATATAGTAAAAATCGATTCGATAAAAAACAGAAAAAATATCAGCGTCGTATCGCCGAAATTGATTCAAGTCGCAAAGTCGGATTCGTCACACGTTCTCTTGAGCGGAATTGAATTTGACAAAGAAGTTAAATTGAAAAAATGGTGGAAAATTTCAGGCGGAATACCGGAGAAGACAAATCAAATAATCCTCGGAGCAAACATTTCAGAAAGATTAAATAAAGGTATTGGAACAAAAATACATATTAACTCTTCTCTTTACGAAGTAAGCGGAATTCTCGGCGCTACCGGTTCGCAGGACGATGATATGATTTTTATGTCTCTGCCGGAAGTTCAAAAAATTACAGGCAAACTGAAGGAAGTAAGCCTTATCGAACTTTCCGCTCTCTGTTATGATTGTCCTATCGAAGAAATTGTTCGTCAGACATCAGCTCAAATTCCGGGCGCCAGGGTAACGGCAATTAAAAAATCAATCGATACCAAAAAAACTACGCTGAATAAATTTAAGAACTTATCCGCCGGTCTTTCGGGAATGATATTGCTTATTAGCATACTAATGGTTTTTTCCAATGTGAACGCTTCGCTATTGGAAAGGACGAGGGAGATAGGAATTTACAAAGCTGTCGGTTTCGATAATTTCAAAATACTCAAAATTGTGATTTTAGAAATTGCTTTCGCGGCTATAATTGCCGGTTTGGTAGGATATTTTATCGGAGTATTTCTATCAGTAATTATCTATTCTTTTCTTACAGACGGCGGCGGAACGATAGGTTATCAGTTTAATTTTACAATTTTACTTTTATCAACTCTGTTATCGCTAACGGTGGGAATAACCGCCGCGTTATATCCGGCTCTAAAGAGCGCGAATATGGACCCGACCGTTGCATTCAGAAATTTGTAATGAGATGAAAATGGAAAACGATTTTATTCAAATAAAAAATTTAATTAAGCATTACGAGTCCGGCGGGGAATCAGTTTATGCGTTGGGCGGGGTGACTTTTTCAATAAAACTCGGCGATTTTTCGGCAATAATGGGACCTTCCGGTTCGGGTAAAAGCACTCTGCTTACTCATCTCGGAGGTTTATCGAGACCTACAAGCGGAGAAGTAATAATTGACGGATTCGATATTTTCTCTTTGTCGAATAAATCTCTTTCATCCTTCAGGCGCGAATATATCGGATTTGTATTTCAGTCATTTCAGCTAATTCCGTTTTTGACCGTCGCCGAAAATGTGAACGTTCCTCTTTTAACCAAAAAACTATCGGATTTGGAGCAAACGGAGCTGGTTGATAAAGCTCTTACCCAGGTGGGATTGATAGATAAACGCAAAAGATTAATCCAAAACTTAAGCGGAGGTGAACAGCAGAGAGTTGCGGTTGCAAGAGCGCTTGTTAACGATCCGCCTATAATTTTAGCCGACGAACCGACCGGCAATTTGGATACCAAAACGGGAAATCAGATAATTAACGTATTTAAAGAATTAAACGAAATAGGTAAGACAGTAATTATTGTTACGCATAACGAAGAATACGGAGAAATAGTAGATTATACAATTGAACTAAAAGACGGAAAATTATTTCGTTCAAATTCAGAAATTCTTGAGGAAATAACGGCATAAAATGAAAGTTTCAGCATTCATATTGTTACTGCTTGTGAATTTTATTATTTCGGCTCAGAATATAGATTTCAGCAAAATTGATTCTTTGGTTAAAGAGGAAGAGGTGAATAGCGCGCTTCTTTTATTAGATTCGTTAAATAATAAATACCCTGACAATATTGAAATATTATCCAAATTGGGGGATGTTTATTATATGCTTAATATGCTGAATGATTCCGAATTTTTCTATTCCAAAGCGCTGGAAAAAGAGAGAAAAAATTCGGCGGCTTTAATCGGACTGGCTAAAATAAAATTTCTACAGGGTAAAATCGGAGAATCGGAGAATATTTTAAAACTCGTGCTCGATGAGAACGAAAAGTCTATCGCGCCGTTCGCGCTGATGGGCAAAATATCGATGATGAGAAATAATTTAGAGAAAGCAAAATATTATTTCAATAAAGTTCTTCAAATTGATTCGACTGAAGTGGAGAGTTTAACAAGCCTGGGTCTTATATTTCAAACTTTCGGTAAACCCGCGTTAGCCGAAAAATATTTGAAGAGAGCGGTTAAATTTAATCCGAGAGATCAAATTGCCAGAATGAATTTGGGAGTTTTTTTCGGTACTATAGGCAGGAATCACGAGGCGATAATCGAATTAAATAAAGCGGTTAAACTGGACCCTTCCAACCCAAAAGCGTATGTTAATTTGGGAATAAGTTATTTGGGCAATAAAATATTTCCCGAAGCTGCAAAGAATTTTCTTAAAGCTATTCAGATGGATAAATTAGATCCGGAACCGTATTTCTATCTCTTTTTAATCGAGTTTGAAAAGAAGAATTTCGACGAAGCTCTTAAACGGGCGGAAATTCTTTCTATGATGGCTGATAATTATCCTCAGCTTCATTTAATTCTCGCAAATATATTTTTCATGCGGAATGATATTAACAGAGCAATTGAAGAATCGAAGAAAGAAATTGATTATCATCCCGATGAAAGGGAAGCTTATTATTTGCTTGCCGGGCTTTATAAATACTCCGGTTCCGAAAATCAATTTAATAGAATAATAAAAACTATCTACAGTAAATTCGGCGTTATGCCGGATTCTTTTGAAGTAAATAATATGACTCGTTTTAACAATATAAAATAAATGTATCTTTTTAATGGAAACAATGAATCTTATTAAATACCGAAACAAACTTATTACCGAGGAGGGAACATGTTCGGTCAAATTCTGAGTGTTATTAGTCTATTAGCCGCATTGTTTAGTTTAACAATGTATTACTTTACTTTTAAAAATTATGAAAATACCCTTTCGGCTGCTCGGAAGGCTTATTATTTTCAATTCGGATTAATTTTAACCGCGTCGTTTTATCTGTTATATTCCATCATCACTCATAACTACAGTATGAGTTATGTATATGAATACAGCGCGAACGACTTATCCGGCGGTTTACTGCTTTCCACATTCTTTGCGGGTCAGGAAGGAAGTTTCTTGTTATGGCTCCTTTTTACAAGCATAATCGGATTATTCTTAATTAACAATTTGAAGGAAGACGCCAAATACGAGTCTTCCGTTATGATGATATTCTTAATCGGGATAGCATTTTTAAATATTTTAATACTTCCCGTTCTGAAAGATCCTTTTGCTTCTCTATTCAGCGGAACGAACTATATTTCTCTCGATTTAGTTAATCCCGCTTATGTTTCAATGCCTCAAATACAAAATTTTGTATTCACCAATCAGTCCCAAGCCGGGGAATTCGTTAAATTCGGTCCCGAACTTAAAGCGGCGCTTAACGGTTTGAATATTCCGGGTTCCGAATTTTTGATTAACGGTCGCGGATTGAATCCGCTTCTGCAGAATTTCTGGATGGAGATTCATCCTCCCATTTTATTCCTTGGGTTTGCTCTCACTTCAGTACCGTTTGCTTTTGCAATGTCTTCGCTCCTGCGCAATGAATATAAAACTTGGGTGGACAATACTCTTCCCTGGTTATTGTGGGGCATGGGAATTCTCGGAGCCGGGATAATGATAGGCGGATACTGGGCATACGGAGTGCTCGGCTGGGGCGGTTACTGGGGTTGGGACCCGGTGGAAAATTCCAGTTTAGTTCCGTGGATTATAGGCGTAGCGCTTATACACACAATTATTATTCAGAAGAAATCCCAGTCGCTTGGCGCGCCCAAATTTGCGACGTTTAATTTAGTTCTTGGAATACTGACTTATACGCTGGTAATTTACAGCACGTTCCTTACACGCAGCGGAATACTTTCGCAGGCTTCGGTTCATTCTTTTGTTGAACCGGGTATGCTTACTTATTCGGCGCTTATCGGGTTCATTCTTACGTATATAGCAATGGGAATTGCAGCTTTGGTTTACAGACGTAATGTTCTCAAAAATTTAAGCGATCCGGTTGAAGGATTTTTAAATAGGGAAAATGCTTTGTTTTACGGAGCCTCTCTCTTAATCGGTTTGGCAATCATCATATCTGTCGGTACTTCGTCTCCGATATTCGGCACTTCCGTTGACGTATCGTTTTATAATATAATGACCAAACCACTTGTAATAATTGCCGCGATAATATTGGGATTCAGTCTTTACCTCGGGTGGAGCAATACGGGCGGTAAAGTTAAAACCAAACTTGCGATTGGCGCTGTAGCCATTTCTTTAGTAATAACCGCTGTAGAAATATTTGTCTCCGGTTTAACGGGAATATTAAATTATATATTTCTATTCGGCGCGGTCTTAGCCTTTTGCACCAACTTTTACTTTTTTGCAAGAAATGTTAAAGGACATATTAAACTCACCGGAGGACAGATAGCGCATCTCGGCGCGGCAATTATGCTTGTGGGAATAATAATGAACGGAAATCTTGTGAATAAGCGCCAATTAGATATGCCGAAAGGAGAAAAAATTGAAGTCGGGAAATATACGCTGAAATATCTTGGCTACTCGCCGATTGAGAACAATACAAAATTCGCATTCAACGTAGAAATTAACGACGGTTCATCTGCAATTATAGCTTCCCCGGTAATGTATAATTCGACATACAATAACAGTTTAATGCGCGAGCCGGATATTATTGAAGGAATAGGAAGCGATTTTTATATTTCTCCGTTATCGCTTGAGATTGACGAAGACGTTTCAGGTAAGGAGTTCGTTATTAAGAAAGAGGAAACAAAACCGGTTGACAGCCTTAAAGTTACTTTCGATAAATTCGAATTCGGCAAACAGGATATGGAACTAATGACAGCCGGAAAGGATTTCAAAATTTTCGCGGATTTATCCGTGGAAATAGGCGGTAAAAAATTGATTTCAAGACCATATATGAAAAGCGGAAGCGGTAAAACTATTTATGTACCGGATACACTCGTCGAAATCGGGTACATTTTTGAAATGAAAAAGATGGACGCTTCCGGGAGCGTTTTACTCAACGTTCAGAAAATTGGGGGCGAGAGAAATATTACTCCCGAAACGCTGTCGGCGGAAATAAGTATTGAACCGCTCATAATTCTTGTCTGGCTCGGCGTTGTCATTTTGACTATAGGATTTTTCGTTGCCGGTTACAGAAGAATAAAACAAATTAACTAACAAAGGAGTTCTGAATGAAGAAGTATATATCGGTAATGGCGGTAATTTTATTATTGTCCGTTACAATCTTTGCACATGGAGATAAAAAGCACAAAACAAAGCAGGACGAACCGGTAAAGCCGGATACAATTTTAATTGTGGGGTCGGATACAATTTCCATTAACGGAGCGCCGTTTGCGTCTCTGAAACACGATGAATCCGAGATCCACGATGAAGCGAACGAAGAATTGCACGACGACGATGACGACGGAGAAGTGGAAGAAATTACGCTTGCTCTCGCGTTCGAGCATCTGCATAATAAAATTGTCCATTTCCCGATTGCCTTGGGAATAGTCCTCTTCATTTTTATGATTGTAGGCTACAAGCAGGAAGTCTGTTTCCGGGCGTCGAAAATAGTAGTCTTATTAGGATTAGTATTTGCCATTGCGGCGGTGTTCGCCGGATTAAACCAGGCGGAAGCGTTCGAAGGGAAAAAAATGTATGAGATTGTTGTAATCCATAGGACTTTCGGATTTCTCGTACTGGCGAATTATTTGGTTATGACTTGGGCTATATTTTCACGGCAATCGACTAAAGTTCAATTGATAATCAGCGCCGTTCTTGCGCTGCTGATATCGGCTGCAGGGTTTTACGGCGGAATAGTTTCACATTAGTTGAGATAAGTGGATGAATTACTCGAATAGAAAAATAAAAATTATAAACAATCTTCTCTCTGTCTGTGCTCATACTTCAGGGGTGTATGATGCACGGCTTCGGAATGATGGGCGGCATGAGCGGCGATGGAGTCTCCGGCGCCGCGCCGCCTTTTCCGAATTTATCCTGACTTACTATAAGGATTTATTATCATGAAAAAATTTAAAGTTCAAAAATATTTTATTTTAATATTACTGGGTTTGCTAATCAATTACACTTGGGATATGTTCGTTGCCGGAGGATTAACTTCGTGTGGACTTATGGTAAGATTTTCCGGGTTATTCTGTTTAGGGACGGCGGTAATAGACACATTATTTTTTGTGTTTTTATTTGTTTTATGGGAATATTTAAATAATTTTGGAATCAGGAACCTGAAAAAGGCGTTCAGAAGCGGTTACTTTTTATCCGCCGTTTTAGTTATTGTTCTTATAAGAGAATTTTATGTTTTCCCCAATCTCGGCGGAGAATTATTATTAGATAGTTCAATGCTGTCAATAATATATTTTGTACTTTCAATCATTCAATTTTCTATTCTCTCTGTATTTACTTTCGGTCTCGTTAGGAAAATTGACATTAAATATTTTCAAGAACAGGAGAAGTGAGATGAAAAGTTCTACTCACAACAATCAAGATATGAAAGACGGAGGCGATATGGATATGCATCACAATCATAATGATGGAAAACACTCTGAGCACGATCACTCTGAGCACAATCATTCAAATCACGATCACTCTCATCATGATAAGCGCTCCGGCGCTCACGGCGGCGGCAAACACAGTCATCACGATCATCATGCCCACATGATAGCGGATTATAGGAAAAGATTTTGGATTTCGCTAATAGTTTCCATTCCTATTCTCCTTTTCTCGCCAATGGTTCAGGAGTTTTTGGGAATTCGCGAAGCGTTAAAGTTTGATGGGGAATTACTCCTTCTGTTCGCGCTGTCTTCCTTTGTTTACTTTTACGGGGGCTATCCTTTCCTGAAGGGAATATTCGAGGAGGTAAAAGCAAAACGTCCCGGAATGATGACATTAATTTCCCTCGCCATAAGCGTGGCGTATTTTTACAGCAGCGCCGTTGCTCTGGGGGTTACGGGTAAAATATTTTTCTGGGAATTAGTTACGTTAATCGACATTATGCTCGTCGGTCATTGGATCGAAATGAAATCCGTGATGGGCGCTTCAAGGGCTTTAGAGGAACTCGCGAAACTTATGCCTTCGGACGCGCATTTAATTAAAGAAGATGGAGTTATCGAAGAAGTTCCGCTTGACCAGTTGAGAGTAGGGGACAGAGTTCTGGTTAAACCGGGCGAAAAAATTCCCGCCGACGGTATTGCGGTAGATGGAATAACTTCGGTGGATGAAAGTATGTTAACCGGCGAATCGAAACCGGTATTTAAGAAAGTGAACGATAAAGTTATCGGCGGTTCGGTTAACGGAGAAGGTTCGTTAACAGTAAGCGTTCAAAAAACGGGAGGAGATTCTTTCCTATCTCAGGTTATCGATTTGGTGAAAGAAGCCCAGGAAAGTAAGTCGAAAACTCAAGACCTCGCCAACCGGGCGGCATTCTGGCTTACTATTGTTGCTATTGCCGGCGGAGCTATTACTATGGTTGTATGGTATTTATTCCTCGGCTTCGATTTTGTTTTTGCTCTCGAAAGAACCGTAACCGTGATGGTTATTACTTGTCCTCACGCGTTAGGCTTAGCCGTTCCTCTCGTTGTGGCGGTATCGACGGCAATTTCAGCCCAGAACGGACTGCTTATCAGAAACCGCGCAGCATTCGAAAATGCCCGGAATATAAACGCAATTGTTTTCGATAAAACCGGCACTCTTACAAAGGGACAGTTCGGAATTACCGATATTGTCGTTTTAAACGATAATTATTCTGAAGATAAAGTGATGAGGTTAGCCGCGTCGATAGAAAAATTCAGCGAACATCCCATTGCGAAAGGCATAGCAAAAGAAGTTGAAAACTTTATGGAAGTTGAAAACTTTTCCGCCGTGCCGGGTAAAGGAGCTTTGGGTACAATTGACGGTAATGAAGTAGGCGTTTTCAGCCCTAATTATCTGAAAGAAAAGAAATTGGATATCGATTGGTCCAAAGTTGATCCGCTTTTTGAACAAGGTAAGACTGTTGTATTTGTAGTCGAATCCGACAATGTAATTGGAGCGATTGCTTTAGCCGATATTATCCGTCCCGAATCGAGAACCGCGATTAAGGAATTCAGAAAACTTGGAATAAAAACATTTATGCTTACCGGCGATAATAAAAAGGTTGCCGGTTATGTGGCGTCTGAATTGGGATTGGACGAATTTATAGCGGAAGTTCTGCCGCATCAAAAAGCCGAAAAAGTGAAGGAACTTCAATCCAGAGGTTTAACTGTTGCGATGACCGGCGACGGCGTTAACGACGCTCCCGCGCTTGTTACTGCCGATGTGGGAATTGCCATCGGCGCGGGTACCGATGTAGCTGTAGAATCCGCCGATATTGTTCTTGTTAAAAGCAATCCGATGGATGTGCTTTCAATTATTAAATTAGCTAAAGCGACATACAGAAAAATGATACAAAACTTAATTTGGGCAACCGGATACAACTCTTTTGCAATTCCGCTGGCGGCGGGTGTGCTTTATAGCGTTGGTATTGTTTTAAGTCCGGCTTCCGGCGCGGTTTTGATGTCTTTAAGTACGGTAATTGTTGCTATTAATGCTAAGATGCTAAAAATAAGCTGACGAGGAAAATTATGTGGGAAATGGGACATATGTGGGGCAATGTATTTATGTGGTTATTCATAGTATTTGTTTTTGTTATGGTAACCAAATACCTTTTTAAGTCACACGGAGTAGTAAAAGAACCGGAAAGCGAAGATCCGCTTGAAATTCTCAAAAAGAGGTACGCCAAAGGCGAACTGAACGAGGAAGAATTTAAGAGGATGAAAGAAAATTTAAGCTGAAAAGTCTTTTTATATAAAGCTTTGAATATAGGAATATGAAAAATGAAATCATTAAAGGTTTTGTCGTTAATTATATTAAGCGCTCTGCTTCTGCAAGGTTGTATGATGTCATTTTTAGAAGGGGGAATACACGGAGTTTCGGGAGGGAGCAAAGGCGCTATAGCGAAAAATCCCGGCGATTTTAATTTGAAATTATCCGCGATAAAAGATGATTATTTCCAATCGTTAAAGCTGTTATTATCCAAAGCTAACGGAAACAGTAAATATTACATTAGTACGGAAAATTTGAAATCCGGCAATATGATTGAATACAATGCCGAAATGAATTTATACCGCGTTCCGTTTAAAGGCGCCGTGCTGGACAAAATACTGAAAAACGTAATAGCCGAAAAAATTCCTTTTACGCCGCTGAAAAACGGAGAGCAGTATATCAATTATTCGCTTCCCAAATTCGGTCAATATTATCTCGTTGTTAATATTTATTCCATCAAAGGAGAAAAATTAAATTCGCCTTTGTCTTTTAATTACAGATTTGATTATCGTAAAGTAAGCGAAGAAACGGATAATAATTTTCTTGGAATTAATTATTGGATATTAGGCGCGGCAATGGTGGGAATGATGACTATAGTCATGATTATCGGAATTTAATTAAATAATAAAAATAGAAAGCGGTTCTTATGAATGAATCCAAACAAATTACGGTTGTAGGCGCTGGACCGGCGGGATTGACGGCTGGAATTGTATTGAGAAAAGCCGGGTTCCAAGTTGATATTTATGAGCAGAATGAAAATGTCGGACTTCGATTTAACGGCGATTTTCAGGGGCTGGAAAATTGGTCCGACGAAGAAGATACTTTAGATATCATAAAGAATATCGGCATCGAAGTGAATTTTTTGTGTCAACCATATTTTGGCGATGATGGTTATTTTTATGGACCTCGGCTAAAAAAAGTATCGGTAAAAACTTCCCGTCCTCTTTTTTACTTAATTGAAAGAGGTTCGGGGGAAAATTCTTTAGACATGGGACTTCTCAAGCAGGCGGAGGATTCGGGCGTAAATATTCATTGGGGAAGAAAGATCGACTCGATTGAAAATGGAAAGGCTGTTGTGGGAACCGGTCCAAAAGCCGCCGACGCAATTGCAAAGGGAATGGTTTTTAAAACGACTCACGAAAATGTTTTTATCGGATTCCTTGACAATGAAATTGCGCCGAAGGGTTACGCTTATCTGCTTGTAAATAATGGAACAGCGACTTTTGCCACTTGTCTTTTTGAAGATTTTAAGAACGAGAAAAAATATTATCAAAAAGCTCTGGCAGTTCTTAATTCTGTTGTTACTATCGATAAAATCGAATCTAAGGAGTTCGGAGGTTTCGTCAATTATTTTAACGAACCGAAATTTTCCAAAGATAACAGGATACTTTATGTAGGAGAAAATGCCGGGTTTCAAGATGTGCTTTGGGGTTTTGGAATTAAGTACGCAATGCTTTCGGGTTATTATGCCGCGCAGAGTATTATTCATAATCAGAATTACAGGGAACTATGCGAGAAAAATCTGATGCCGAAACTGAGAACTTCTCTCGCCAACAGATTAGTATTCTCTTATCTTACCAATAAAGGCTACTCTTTTATTTTATCGAAATTGGGCAAATTTGACGATGTTATTCCTTCGCTGAGAAAACATTATAACCCGTCGAATTCAAAAAAGATAATTTATCAAATAGCTAAAAGATGGTACAAAAGCAGACTAATAGATAAGCAGTGTTTACACGAAAATTGTGATTGCGTGTGGTGCAGACACGGAACAGCGCCGCATTAGGAAACCGAAGATCATTGTAAAATGAATCGGTTGATAAGCGTTACTAATATGAATAAAAACCTTTTTTACATTTATTTTTCACTTTTTCTGGTTTATGTTGGATATGGTCTCACACTTCCGCTATTACCTTTCTTCGTCGAAAGATTGTCATCCGAGTACGCCTTAAACCGCGAGACGGTTTCTTTACATGTAGGAATTATTACCGGCATATACGCCCTCATGCAGGTTCTTTTTGCCCCGCTATGCGGAAAACTCTCGGATAGAATCGGGAGAAAGACGATGTTATATATCGGTTTAATCGGTACGGCGGCGTCGATATTTGTTTTTGGTATAAGCGGCAATTTGGTACTGCTCTATTCCTCCAGAATATTAGGCGGAATATTTTCCGCGGCTATACTTCCCGTGGCAAACGCGTATGTTTCCGATTTATCTCCGTTTGAAATTAGAGGAAAAGTATTGGCATGGGCTGGAGGCGCGAGCGCGTTGGGCGTAACTATCGGTCCTTCGGCGGCTTCATTTCTCACAAATATAAATCTGCCTTTCAAATTTGTGTCATGGAATTTTACCTTCGATGAGTTTTCCGTTCCTTTTACAATATTGGCGGTTTTGTTAGTTTCCACGTCGCTTCTAATAAAACGTCTGCCGGAACTCTCCGAATGCGACAGCTTTTCAGAAAATATTGTACAAAAAGAAAAAACAAATTTCTTTAGTTTAATTAAAACTCTTAAACTCTTTCTTATCCTTTCTTTTATCAGTCAATATTCGCTAATGGTTTTTGAAGCTACCTTTTCCTTACACGCCAAATATCTTTTTAACTACGGCGCTTTTGAATTGGGAATAATATTCAGCGTTTGCGGCGGCGTTATGGGGATATCGCAAAGTTTTTTTATGGGCAATTTAATTATTCGAAAAGGTGAGAATTTCTTAGTCCCTGTTGGTTTTTTACTCACATCCGTTGGTTTTTTCTCTCTGATGTTTTTCGAGAATTTCTACCTTATATTATTCGGTGTTTTCATCATTTCACTCGGTATTTCGGCAATTATCCCGTCTTTATCTTCATTGATATCCAAACAGTTCCCCTATAAGACCGGGTCGGTATTCGGAATTCAAAACTCTATTGATAATCTGGGAAAAGGACTTGGAGCCATTTTAGGGGGCGGATTATTTGCGCTGAACATTCATCTGCCTTTTTTGAGCGCCGGTCTGCTACTCCTTTTGATCTCTTTCGGATTAGTGCAAAAAAATATCCGGCGGAACCGCTCGGCTAAAACTGCGATCTAAATTCCTGGAAAGTTCAGATAATTAAAAGAGTATCAAATAATTAGCATTTTTTAAAAAAGATTTTTAAAGAATTTTAATTTCTTTAAAATACATCCTCAAAACAGGGCGTTTTGGATGTTTTCTTTTGGCATAATAGTTGCACCTCCACTTAAAATTAATCAAAAGGAGTTCAAAATGGCACGAGATCCGGTTTGTGGAATGGAAATAAAAGAACCGTTTGATTTTTCAGTAACATTAAACGATACAACCTATAATTTCTGTTCCGACGCATGTAAAAACAAATTTAATGAGAATCCTCATCAATATATGCATGATTCCGAATCAGAAGATCACGGGCATCACGCTAATCACGAACATCATGAGCATCATGCCTCTCAAAAGGAGAGCGTTGAAGGAGTTCAAATTCCAATTGTAGATTTGGATTGCGCCGCTTGCGTTGTAACAATCGAAAAGGAAATTCAAAAATTACCCGGAATTAAAAAGGTGAATGTTAATTATTCAACTGAAAAAGCATATGTTGATTATAATCCGGGGGAAACAAATTCCAGTGAAATTATCAATGCGATAAAAAAAGCCGGTTACAAATCCGGTTCTTCAACTCTTAAAATCGGCATAAAAGGTATGCATTGCGGTTCTTGCGTAACAAAGATAGAAAACGAACTGTCGGAACTTCCCGGCGTTCTTTCGGCAAGCGTCGATTTAGGCAACGAATTTGCAATTATTAAGTACCTTCCTACCGAAATTAAAATAAAGGAAATAAAAAATATTATTGAGAGACTCGGTTATGAAACATATGATTCCGGGGGACAAAGTAAAGCCTCGCCGGAGTCAAAAGACGACGAAGTAGATGAGAATCAGGCTGCGAGAGAAAAAGAATACAGCACATTAATGAAGAAATTCATTTTTGCGGGTGTATTGGCGTTACCCGTAATTTTCTTCAGTTATCCAACTGTTTGGGGTCTTCCGGAACAATTTCAAATGGGCTCGGTTACTTTAAAATACATTTGGATAGCGATGGGTTTACTTGCGCTTCCGGTAATGTTTTGGTCGGGGTCTCAATTCTATACGGGCGCTTGGGCGGCGTTCAAAAACCGTTCGGCGAATATGCATACTCTTATTGCAACCGGCATAACGGCGGCTTGGCTCTATTCGACTATTGCGACATATTTCCCAAGTATTTTTCCGCAAGCGGAATTAGCAGATCAATTTTTTGACGTTATTTTCGTTGTTGTGGCTTTAGTGGTTTTGGGAATGGCTTTAGAGATAAGAGCAAAGGGGAAAAGTTCCGAAGCGATTAAAAAGTTAATCGGCCTGCAGGCAAAGACAGCCAGGGTTCTGAGAGACGGTAAAGAAATTGATTTACCAGTCGAAGAGGTTGTGTTGGGGGATGTAATAATAGTTAGACCGGGTGAGAAAATACCCGTTGACGGGACATTAATTGAAGGGTCGTCTTCTATCGATGAATCTATGATTACCGGGGAACCGATTCCAATAGAAAAACGGGAAGGCGACGAAGTAATTGGCGCAACAATTAATAAAACCGGTTCGTTTAAGTTTAAAACAACTAAAGTAGGTAAAGACACTGCTTTGGCACAGATAATTGAGATGGTTGAACAAGCGCAAAGTTCCAAAGCGCCGATACAAAAAATAGTCGATCAGGTATCCGGCTATTTTGTCCCGTCGGTAATGATAATTGCGATTCTTTCGTTTGCGGGATGGTATGTTTTCGGTCCGGTTCCCCAATTAGCATACGCTCTTATTGTTTTCGTTACTATTTTAGTTATCGCGTGTCCATGCGCTCTTGGTTTGGCAACTCCAATATCTTTAATGGTGGGCGTAGGCAAAGGCGCGGAGAACGGAATACTGATACGAAGCGGAGACGCGCTGGAAACCGCTCAGAAATTGAATACAATTGTACTTGATAAGACCGGAACAATAACCGAGGGCAAACCGGTTCTCACAGATGTTGTTTCTACAAACGGCTTTACCGATGAGGAAATTATCGCTCTCAGCGCCAGCGTTGAAAAAGCCTCGGAACATCCCTTGGCGGAAGCGATAGTAAACGACGCTGTTGAGAAAGGTCTGACAATTGACGAACCGAAAGATTTTAACGCGGTTCCCGGACACGGTGTGGAAGCTTTAGTAAGCGGTAAAAAAATATTACTGGGCAATCTGAAAATGATGATAAAATTCAACATTGCATTAGGCGACCTTGAAAATAAAAGCAAACAATTAGCCGATGAAGGCAAAACTCCGATGTTTGTTGCGATTGACGGAAAAGCGGCGGGTATTATTACCGTTGCAGATACTATTAAAGCCGATTCAAAAGAAGCGATAGCTCAATTGAAGAGGCTGGGATTGGAAGTTGTTATGATAACGGGAGACAATAGCAGAACGGCTCATGCCATAGGCAAACAAGTTGGAATTGACCGCGTTCTTGCAGAAGTGCTTCCGGAAGATAAATCTTTTAATGTCCAAAAACTTCAGCACGAAGGTAAAGTTGTAGCGATGGTAGGCGACGGAATAAATGACGCGCCTGCGCTGGCTCAGGCAGATATTGGCTTGGCTATAGGCACCGGAACCGATGTTGCGATTGAAGCTTCCGATATTACGCTTATTAAAGGAAGTCTTAAAGGAGTTGTTTTGGCAATACAATTATCGAAAGCGACAATGAAAAATATCAGGCAGAATCTGTTCGGAGCGTTTTTCTATAACGGAATAGGCTTGCCTATTGCCGCCGGAATACTCTTCCCGTTCTTCGGAACTCTGATGTCTCCGCTTATTGCCGGCGCCGCGATGGCTTTCAGTTCCGTTACTGTTGTAACGAATGCGAATAGACTCAGAAATTTTAAACCGAAATTTAATTAAGGAGTAAATCATGTCATTAGATCAAATATTAGTAATCGTTGGCAGTTTAGGCTTATCCGCCTGGGTTGCATGGTACTTTTGGTTTTCTGAAAAAAAGGCTGTTGTAATTGAATCGTCCGACGGCGGAGTTCAGGAAGCTGTAATTAAGGTTAAAGGGGGTTATACGCCTGATGTCCTCGTATTCAAAGCAGGTAAACCAATAAAACTGAACTTTATTAGAGAAGAAACGGCTGCATGTTCAGAGCACGTTATTTTCCCGGATTTTCAGAAGCAGGCGACATTAACGCCGTTTAAGACAATCCCGCTTGAACTGAATATTGATAAACCGGGCGAATACAATTTTAATTGTGCAATGGGAATGTTGAAAGGCAAAATTATTGTGCAGTAATAGAAACAGCTTCCGTTTTATTGGAAGCTGCAGAAATATTCTTAAATAACTTTTTGAAAAATAGATGACATTTTTGAGAGAGGAAGAGAAAAATACAATCATGAAAAAATCATACATTCATATTATCATTTTTTCCCTTTCTCTTGTTTCTTTAACATTCGAGATAGCTCTCTCCAGATTGTTTTCCTACATGCTCAGTTATCATTTCGCTTTTCTGGTGATTGCCGTTTCCGTTTTCGGACTCGGAATAGGCGAGGTTCTCTATGCGAAGTATCGGGAAATTTTCGATAGACAAAAGTACCGGTTCTTTGTTTTTGTTTCTCTTCTTATTTTAATTGCTCTATCATCCATGCTGCTGCTGCCGATTTTTGAAAGCAGCGTGGGGCGGCAAGTATTGCTTCTGCTATACATAATCTTTGCGGCGGTTCCATTTTTACTAATCGGTATTTTGTTCAGTTCGGTATTTCAGCAGAATCCTGATAGAAGCTATTTACTCTACGCGTTCGATCTTATCGGGGCTTCCACCGGCGCATTGATTTCGGCTTATCTGTTCGATTCAACCGGCATACTGCTCATTTTTGCCTCTCTAACCGCATTCCTTTTTGTGCTTACGGTTATAATTTTATCAATTGAAAAAAGGGCGAAACTTCAACCGGTTTTAATCGGAGCAATTCTTACGCTGGCGTTTGGTTTAATATTTATCAATTTGAAAATACCGATAGCAATGGATGAGAACAAAGATTTACTTCGGCTGATGAGCAACCCGGCAACCGAAACAAAGATAATTGAAAGCAGGTGGAGTTTGTTCGGGAAAACGGATTTGGTCGAGTTTTCTTACCCCGACGGGTCAAAATCTTCGTCTATATTTATTGACGGCGCCGCTGGAAGCGCGGTAATCAGTTTGGATGAATTAGAGAAATCTCCGGAAAAAATTAATCAAACACTCAAACATTTCCCGGGATTTTTCCCGTTCCGGTTTCTTGAAAGCGATGAGAGAGATACTTCTTTAATAATTGGTCCGGGAGGCGGAATAGACATAGCCGCTAATTATTTTGGGAAAGCAAATTTTATTGAAGCCGTAGAAGTCAATCCGTCATTTATAGATTTGATGAAAAAATATAACCCTTCAACTTTT
>CAYNUJ010000023.1:0-25867 GCA_964400095.1 uncultured Melioribacteraceae bacterium | reverse complement strand
ACACTTTTTCAATAAAGTTGTGCAGGATGTTTTTCTCCTTTCGGAAAAACTGAGAATTAAAGTGGCGCGTAAACCGATATCGGTAATTTCGAAGCAGACTACGTTTACAATTTCGATAGGCGTCGCCGCCACAACCGGAAAAACCTCGACCGAAGAAGTTATGCGAAACGCGACGCTCGCATTGAACAAAGCTCTCGAAAAAGGGGGGAACGCCGTTAAGCGCGTAAATTAAAGGAAGGCTGATGAATAATTTTGCGATTATAGTTTTAGACGGAGTCGGAATTGGGGAACTGCCCGATGCGAACGACTACGGTGATTCCGGAAGCAATACGCTGGTTAATATGGCGGAAAGATTGGACGGATTGAATCTGCCCAACCTGCAGAAAATGGGACTTGGAAATATAACGGAAATTAAAGGCGTTCCGCCGGAAGAATTTCCAAAAGCTTCTTACGGTAAATTAGCGGAAATATCCAAGGGAAAAGACTCAACCACTGGGCATTGGGAACTAGGAGGATTGAAAATTGATTTCGATTTTCCCTATTATCCAGATGGATTTCCACAAGACATTATAAATAAATTTTTAACCGAAACCGGAATGAAAGGAATTCTCGGAAACAAAGCCGCTTCGGGAACGGAAATTATAAAAGAGTTGGGAGACGAACATGTAAGAACCGGTTTCCCGATAGTTTATACTTCAGCCGATTCGGTGTTTCAGATTGCCGCGCACGAGGATGTTATTCCTCTCGACAAACTCTATGAAATCTGTACAATCGCAAGAGAGAGAGTTTTAATCGGCGAGCATTCGGTGGGCAGAATTATCGCGCGTCCGTTCGTCGGTTCTAACGGAAGTTACGCAAGAACCACAAATAGAAGAGACTTTTCCTTGGACCCGCCGAGTCCGACGATACTCGATATTTTTCAAGCCGAAGGAATAAGCGCTGTGGCAATCGGTAAGGTTAACGACCTTTTTAACTATCGCGGCATTTCGGAAAATCTGAAAACAAAGTCCAACTCCGAAGGAATTGAAAGAATTATTGAATGTCTGAATGAGCGAAAGGGCGCTTTCATTTTTGCTAATCTTGTCGATTTCGACGTTTATTATGGACACAGAAACGATCCGGAGGGATTTCATAACGCATTAAAAGAATTTGACGCTAAGCTGCCGGAGATACTGAATTCATTGGATGAAACCGACGCGTTAATTCTTACCGCGGATCATGGGAACGACCCGACAACTCCTAGCACAGACCACAGCAGGGAATATGTCCCGCTCCTTTTTTACAGAAAAAATTCCGCGGGGAAAAATTTAAGCGTACGTTCGACTTTTGCAGACGTCGCTCAAACAGCCGCTCGGTTTTTCGGAGTGAAAAATTCCTTGAATGGAAAGAGTTTCTTAAATGAATAAAAAAAATTATATTTCAGCCGTCGAGTTTGAAGCTGAATTAATTGACGGAATCTTTGATATCCCGGATGAATGCAGAGATGAATTGAAAAAGATCAAATCGGGAAAAGTTTTGGTGACCGTTCAGAAAAATATTGAGGAGGAATTGTCCAATTTCAGTATTGATGTTGAATTGTTCAAGCGAATTGAAAAAGTTCAGCGGCTGCCTTTGGGAACGGTACTTGATTTTTTGACGGTAAAAGGGGAGATTCACGATAAGGATTTTTTAGATAGGATAAAAAATGAGCGATAAATTAGAATTTTTCATAGAAACGGACATTCTCGTTGAGCATTTAACTCATTCTGACAAGTCCACTAAATCTTATTTGGAAAAGGCGATGAGCAAAGGCGATTGCTTTACTTCCGTGGTAAACGCTTCCGAGCTTTATTTCGCCGTTAAAAGCGAAGACGAAAAAACGATTATCGATAAACTTCTTTTTGCCGTTAAAGTATTGGGATTGAGTTCCCGGTATGCTTTAATGACAAGTAAATGGCATGGAAAATTAGAAACGGTTAGAGACGCGATGGTCGCTTCTCTGGTGGAGATAAATAAATTATCCGTTGTTACTTTCGCTAAAGAAAAATATGAAAAAATTGGAATCAAGATAATTTCACCCTTAGAATTGTGAGGATAAATTGAAACTTGGAAAAGTAATCGGCACTGTCTGGTCAACTAGAAAAGACGAAAATTTGGTCGGAATGAAATTTTTAATAGTTCAAGATTTACAGTTGGATTATACTCCTAAGAACAGCACGGTGGTTTGCGTTGATTCTGTAGGAGCCGGAGTGGGAGAGGTTATTCTTTACGCTTCCGGTTCTTCGGCAAGGCAGACTGAAATAACGAAGAACCGTCCGGTGGACGCCGTGATAATGGCGATTGTAGATAAACTTGACGTATCGGTAAAAGATGTACCTGAAGAGCGGAAGGGTTAATGCAGTTAGGCAAAGTAATAGGGACAATTTGGGCGACGCGTAAATACGAAGCTGTAAAAGGTTATAAACTTCAGCTTGTTCAGCCTATTGATTCGCTCGAAAACAATGTGGGCGATCCTATTATTGCCGTTGATACAATAGGCGCCGGACCGGGAGAAACAATATTTTATATAACATCAAGCGAAGCGGTAATCCCGATGGATGTGGATATGGCTCCGGTTGACGCTTCGATAGTTGGTATAGTAGATTCAATTAATTCCGTTATAAAATAGGAGGGGGATTTTTGAAGATACAGAAAAGCTACACAAATAGAGACGCTCAGTCGCTCGATAAATACCTGCAGGAGATAGGCAAAGTTCAACTGCTGACCTCTGAAGAAGAAATTACTCTTGCAAGAGAAATTAAAAAGGGCGACCAGAAAGCTTTGGAGAATTTGGTTAAAGCCAATTTAAGATTTGTAGTCAGCGTTGCCAAACAATATCAAAATCAGGGTCTATCTCTCGGCGATTTAATCAATGAAGGAAATCTGGGTTTAATTAAAGCCGCAAAAAGATTTGACGAGACGAGGGGATTTAAATTTATCAGTTATGCCGTATGGTGGGTGCGTCAATCAATTTTGCAGGCTCTCGCCGAACAGTCCCGCATTGTGCGTCTGCCGCTAAACCGCGTAGGAGCCTTAAGTAAGCTGGGTAAAAAATACGCTCAATTGGAGCAGGAGTTCGAGCGGGAACCGACCGAGGAAGAATTGGCAAATGAAATGGAAATGGGTCTCAAAGAAGTGCGGGAAGCTCTTCAGAATGCCGGCAGACACGTTTCCATGGACGCTCCATTCACTATGGGGCAGGAAAACAGACTTCTAGATATATTGGAGAATAAGGATAATCCGTCGCCGGACGGGCGATTGATGAAATTATCTCTGCACGAAGAAATTGAACGCGTTTTGAATTCGCTTACCGAAAGAGAAGCGGATGTAATAAAAATGTATTACGGTTTTGAAGGAGGTCATGCAATGACTTTGGAAGAAATTGGGGAAAAGTTCGGACTGACGAGAGAGAGGGTACGTCAGATAAAAGAAAAGGCAATCAGAAGATTGCGCCACGCATCGAGGAGTTCTAATTTACGTGTTTACCTCGGCTAAATACCGCTCCAAAAAAATCATTGTTTTTTTACCGTTTCTGCTGCTCATCTATTTTGCGGCGGGCTGTTCATCCTCTTCGTATTCCGGGCGTTATCATAAAAAGGAATCCGAAAAGGAGGAAGCTAACGGTTCGGTTAGGTTCTCTTCCGAAAAGAATAACTCCGGTAGCTCAAAGAAATCCGAGGCTGTAAATCAAAAGGAATTTGACGAAGACCCCGTTGAAGATAATCCGGTTGATAAAGATGAATTTATTGCGAAATATAAAAACTTAAAAAACTTGGGCGTTGCTTTATCTCCGCGCGAAAAATTTATATTCGAAGTTGTAGATTATCTCGATACGCCTTACAAATACGGCGGAGAGTCGAAGAACGGGATTGATTGTTCGGGGTTTACTCAGAATATTTTTCAAACCGCGTTAAATTATCATTTGCCGAGAACCGCGAGCGAACAATATTTAACCGGAGAAAAAGTCGGTTCAAAAACCGATCTTAATTTCGGCGATTTGGTTTTTTTTGATACGACGCGGGATAAATTCCCAGGACATGTGGGCGTTTTTCTGGGGAATAACTTATTCGTTCATTCGAGTTTAAGCAAAGGAGTTTCCGTTTCGTCATTGGAAAGCGATTATTGGAAATCCCGTTATGTCGGCGCGAAAAGAATTAGCGGATTGTTTAAGTAAGGTGTGAAGTAGAGCGGCTGATATCACTTATTTCAATTTTTTATAATAACTTTGCGTATGTAAATTAAAAGGTCTCGCCATTTTGAAATTACTAAAGCTTTTTGCGTTTTCAGCGTTTTTATTTTCACAAATTGTATATGCTCAGAACTACGAGGATGATTTCGAATTTTTTGTTGTCGATTCGTATGTGAGTATGGAGAAACCGTACATATTTCATCTGATGTTTTTTACAAGCGATTCGAGCGTGACGAAAATATTATTAAACGATAAGTATAATTATGACGTATCTTCATTCCTAAGCGACGAGCACCGGATCGATATTAATTTAAGTTCTCTCGCTTTCGATTCCGTTTCAATTCCATATAAAATATTCGCTTATGATTCCGATGGGAAACTTCACGAAAGCGAAATTTCGGAAATTGAACTGCCGGAGAAAATTGTAATTCCCGAAGGCTCTCAATCAAATATTTTTACTACTGTTTGCATTGGAAGCGTTATTTTTCTTATGCCCTCTCCCGGAGTGATTTTCGATCATGGGAATAATTATATTACTCTCGCAAAGGAGCTTCCGTTATTGTCGTTTTACGACGTCGGGTTTAATTATCCCACCGGATATATAAGCGCCGAATATTCGTTTACGTTTAAAAGCGATGTGAGCGATTATTTTAGAATTGGTTATAAGCGCCTTTATCAACCGGGAAAAATTGAGTTTATTTCAATCGGTGCGAACTACTCCACCGATTTTAAAGGATTTAACGGCGTTAGTCCCGAAATATCTATCGGATTGTTTAATATCTACGACGCCTTCGTTTTATCGGCTAAGTACCGTTATAATATTATGCCGGGTAATTCAGCGCGAAATTTTCACGAAGTAAGTTTGGGCTTGTATTCAAATTATTTCTCAATAAATTTTTGAGCCGATTTGAATATTATTCTTTTAAGTCCGGTAATATTTAAGGAAATTATGGACATTCGTAAATCGGTTATACAATCAACGAGTTCAATCTTAATCTGTCTGCTCCAAATTCTTGAATATGCTCGTTCAATTTTAAAGTTGGTCAATGAAATCAGTTAAATATATAATAGCGATACTATTTTTTGCCGTTTCTCTTAACGCTCAAACCGGCAGATTAAAAGGAAAAGTAACTCATAAAAATAAGCCCCTGCCGGGCGTGAATATATTATTAATGGGAACGAATATCGGAGGCGTTTCCGAAAAAAACGGCTTCTATTCAATTGCCGATATTCCGGCGGGAAATTACAAAATACGATTTTCCGCCGTGGGATTTTCGTCCGAATTTGAAGAAGTGCGGATCGTTAAAAATAAAACCCTTCTGTTGAATGTGGAATTGGAGTCGAAGATAATAGGAATTTCTCAAGTGGAAGTTATCGACTCGGGAGGGCAGAGACAAAACGACACACGCGTAAGTTTAATTGACGTAAAACCGAACAGCGCGCGGATTTTACCCGGCGCCATAACGGACGTTTTCCGCACTCTTCAGGCTATGCCCGGCGTTTTGGCTCCAAATGATTTTTCCTCTCAATTGATTGTTAGAGGAAGCGGACCGGATCAGAATTTAATTGTTATGGACGACGTGGAAATTTTCAATCCTTACCGACTCTATGGCGTAATAAGCATGTTTAATCCCGAAGCGGTATCGTCGATAAATCTTATAAGCGGCGGATTTCCTTCGCCATACGGAGACCGGCTTTCCGCCGTGCTCGATATAAAAAATAAAGAAGGTACAATTTCGAAACCAATCGCGGGCAATTTGAATGCGAGTATAGTTAGCGCTAATCTCGTTCTCGAAGGAAAAAATCCGGGTAACATTCCCGGAAGCTGGCTTTTTAATTCGAGGAGAACGTATTACGATTTAATTTTGGAACCTTTCGTTAAAAAAAGCAAATTGGTCGATGAAAACGTTACGTTCCCTAATTTTTACGACTTCCAAACAAAATTAGTTTTCGGTCCGTTCAAAGGGCATAAATTTCTGTTCAACGGCATCTTCTCGCGGGACGCGATTGACGTTGTTTCCGGTCCGGAAAGAGCTACCGCCGACAGTGTGGGAATAAGGGATTTGACGTTCAACGACGTTGTCGCTTTCGCGTGGCATTATTCTCCGAAGGAAAATCTTTTGAATAAAGTGATCCTTTCTTACTACCGGAATAACGGCGATGCCGACTTCGCGGGGGAATTTCTCGATCCGTCGTTAAACCGCGATCAATTTGAAAGTTTTTCGTCCGACACGCTTGGCTCCTATTTGTTTTCATTCGGATTCAAATCGACTTTCACATTCCGGAAATATTCGCTCGGCGATAAACTAACATATTTCTGGGGGAACGGAAATGAATTTGACGCCGGAGTTGGAATTGATTTCATGAAAACAATCATCGGTTTCGATTTTCAAATTGACCCTCAATTCCAGGCGTTCATTAATTCCAATCCGAATTTCCGCTCCGCTTTCGACAACATTGGGGACGTTAAGGATTATTACAGATGGAACGCATATCTTCAAAATAAATTTAATCTTTCGGATAAATTTTACCTGCAAGCCGGCGCGCGTCTCGATTATTACGGAATTTTGGAGAATCTCTATATTTCTCCGAGAATTTCGGCTTCTTACGCCCTGAATAAGTCGAATACAATTAGAGCCTCGTGGGGTATTTATTACCAATCTCCCGGTTACGAAAAACTGCGGGATAGAAATATTATTTTTGATTTCAGTCAGAATATTACGCGTAATTTAAAAGCCGAACGTTCCATTCATTATGTCCTCAGTTACGAAAGATGGCTGAACGGCGAATGGAGAGCGAAAGTTGAAACATATTACAAAAAATTTGATAATCTAATTCTTCCCATTCTTAAAACAGGAACAGGTTATTATTCCGAACCGGCGCCGGGAAAAGATATCCGGTTTGCCGACGGCTGGACTCGTCCCGTTCCTATCCTTAGAGATTCCACAACTCAGATTCCATCGAACGATTCATTCGGAGAATCTTACGGTTTGGAATTGCTGCTGGAAAAGAAAAATATTGACGGGAATAATAAAATTGACGGATGGATTTCCTATGCGTACGCCAACGCCGAGCGTTTTGAATATAACCGGTGGCTGCCGTTCCGCTTCGATCAGCGGCATACGTTCAATTTGATTTTGAATTATAATTTTAGCAAATGGCTGAATATCGGAATGAGATTTCAATATGGGTCGGGATTCCCGATTACCGAAGCGGTGGGAATAAAACCGCGGATTATTTTAGCTGATAATAACGGTGATTTTATTCCCGAAACTCCTATAATTGCAAGCAGACAGGACGGAAAAGGAAATAGAACGGTGAACTTCGATATAGACTATGGCGGAGTTGAAAACCGTTTCGCTTCTCGGAAACCGGTATATCAGCGGCTCGATTTTAGAGCTAATTTCCTGACCGAATTTTGGGGATTCGATTGGGTTTTTTATCTTGATATTATAAATATTTACAATCACTCAAATATCATAAATTATGATTATTTTGTAACGGAAAATTTGAAATTAGGCAGAAAAGCCACAACTATGTTTCCAATTCTGCCGACTATTGGATTTAATGCGAGGTTTTAGTTTTGAAAAATGAAGAAAAATATATTGACATGGGCGAGCGGGGGAAATTCAATAAATTAAATAAACTGAATGAATTAACCGGAAAGGAATGGATTAAGTTCACAAAATCCTGGTTTATTCACAGCCCGCCGCGCAGAAAGGAAAATGAAATTCTGCATCCGGCAAAATTTCCCGAATCGCTTGCCGAAGAATTCATCCGTTTTTTTACTAAAAAAAACCAATGGGTTCTCGATCCTTTTTTGGGAACCGGAAGCGCTCTTATTGCCGCCGCCAATGCCGGTAGAAACGCCGTGGGAGTGGAATTGAACGAGAAGTATTTTAATATTTCCAAAGAGAGAGTTGAGGTTGCTCAGCCCGAAAATAAAATTATTCCCCTGCTGGGGAATTCGCTGAATCTGCGGAGCCTTGTCAATGATAACTTGCCGTTTAACCCGCAGTTTGATTATGCCATTACATCGCCTCCGTATTGGAATCAATTGAAAAGGAATTCGATGAGGCAGAAGAAAAGAGCGGATTCGGGATTGGATACTATTTATTCGTCCGAGAAATCGGATATCGGCAATATTGACGATTACAAAGAATTCATAGAAATGCAATCAAAGATATTTGATAACGTTTACGATTTATTGAAAGATAAGGCTTACTTGACTGTAATTACAAATAATATATTTTTTAACGGGCGGATTTATCCTTTAGCGTTCGATACCGCTATCGCGTTAACGCAAAGGGGACAGAGAAGCTGGATATTAAAAGACGAAAAAATTTGGCTGCAGAATGATAAAGCGTTAATCGCGCTCGGAATTAATAACGCGTGGGTAGGCAACAGGCATCATCAATATTGTTTAATATTTAGGAAAGAAAAAGATAGAAATGTTTGAAGAATCAATTTATACCGTTTCTGAAATTACCGGAGAAATCAAATCGATTTTGGAATCGGAATTTTCGGTTGTAAAAGTCGAAGGGGAAATATCGAATTTTAAAGCTCACGTTTCCGGACACTGGTATTTCACGCTGAAGGATAGCAATGCGGCTATAAGCTGCGCTATGTGGAGAAGCGTGAATAATTCGGTATTCTTTACTCCCGAAGACGGTATGAAAGTAATTCTTAAGGGAAGAATTACAGTTTATCCTCCGCGTGGAAGTTATCAAATTGATGTTCGATCGATGCAGCCCGCCGGGGAAGGGGAACTGCAGGCGGCTTTCGATAGACTCAAAAGAAGATTATCGGAGGAAGGTTTGTTCGACGAGAGACATAAAAAACCGATACCTCGATTACCGCGAAAAATTGGAATAGTTACAGCCATCGGAGGCGCGGCATTCCAGGATATGATCAATACCGCTAAAAGAAGATTCCCGCTTGCCGAGCTTGTGATTGCTCCGGCTCAAGTTCAGGGTAAAGACGCCGCCTTATCAATTGCCCGGAGTATTAATATTCTGAATAAGCAGGGCGATATCGACGTTATTATAGCCGGACGGGGCGGCGGTTCGCTCGAAGATTTATGGGCTTTTAACGAGGAGGTAGTGGCGAGAGCAATTTTTAACTCTGCTGTACCGGTGATTTCTGGAGTCGGACACGAAGTGGATTTTACTATTTCCGATTTCGCAGCGGACCTGCGGGCGGCAACGCCAACTGCGGCGATGGAATTGGCTACTCCGGATAAAGAGGATTTTCTCTATTTCTTTAACGATTTTATTCGGAACTCTCACGAGCTTGTTTTTAATTTAATAGAGCGGGGGATGAGTCAAGTGGAGCATACAGTCGCCGGATACGGTTTCAGATCCCCCGGCGATTTAGTGATGAATAAATCCCAATTTTTAGATAACTTATGGTATAGAATCGAAAAAAAATTGGAAACTAAATTCGTTTTTGAAAAAAATCGACTCGAACTGTTCGGCAGTAAATTAGAAAGTAGTAATTCCGAGAAAATATTAAAAAAAGGTTACACAATAACTAAACAAGAAGACAAGATTATTCCCCGGTTGGAAAAATTAAATTCTAAAAAATCTTTTTCAATAAAATTCTTTGACGGAGAAATTAAGGTAAATTGATATGGCTGATAAGGAAACAACATTTGAAGAATCGATTGCCCGTTTGGAAGAAATATCCGAACTGTTGGAGAATCAGGAAATTTCGATAGACGAATCTATTAAATTATATGAGGAAGGCGTTCTTCTGGCAAAAAACTGTTATCGGCAGTTGAAGAATGCGGAACTGAAAATAACCGAGCTGAAAAAGCAGCTCGAAGATGAGATTTCGGATTAATTTATTTTAGGAAAGGAAAGTGACAGAAGAAATGGTTGATAGGAACAAGTACAAAATTTTATTTCAAGTAGATTCCCCAAAGGATATTAAAAATTTTACGATGCCGGAGCTTAAGCAGCTCTGCGGCGAAATACGCGAGTATATGGTTGATGTTGTTTCGCAAGTCGGCGGACATTTTGGAGGCGGTTTGGGAGCGGTCGAAATTACCGTCGCTTTACACAAGGTTTTTAATACGCCGGAAGATTTAATTGTGTTTGATACGGGTCATCAAGCGTATCCGCACAAAATAATTACCGGCAGGAGAGACCGATTGCCGACGATTAGGCAGCTAAACGGATTGAGCGGATTTTTAAAAAGGAGCGAGAGCGAGTATGACGCTTTCGGCGCCGGACACGCATCTACTTCAATATCCGCCGCGCTCGGAATGGCTATTGCTTCGCGCAATTTGAAAACGGATAATAGAGTTGTGGCTGTTATAGGAGACGGAGCGATGACAGGCGGTATGGCTTACGAGGCGCTTAATAACTCCGGCGTTCTTAAAGCTAATCTTATTGTTGTGCTTAACGATAACAATATGTCTATTGCGCCGAATGTATGGCAGATATCCAATTATTTTAACGAGATTATCGCTCATCCGGAATACAATAAATTTAAAGGAGCAATTTGGGATTTAACCGGAAAACTCGACAGTTTCGGAGACAGATTAAGGAAAGTAGCTTCAAGGCTTGAAACCGGAATCAAATCTATTGTAACTCCGGGAATGCTTTTCGAAGCGCTGGGGTTCAGGTATTTCGGACCGATCAACGGTCATAATATTAATAAAATGGTTAAAATATTCGAGCAGGTTAAAGTTCTGAACGGACCGATTTTGGTTCACGCTATTACTGAAAAAGGCAAAGGTTACAAACCCGCCGAAGGGAATAGAACCGCGTTCCACGGCGTTACTCCGTTCGACAAAGTAACGGGAAAATCTAAAAAGAAAAAATCTAACCTTCCTTCTTATACGTCGGTTCTCGGTTCGGCTTTAGTCGAAATTGTAAAAGATAATCCGAATGTTGTCGGAATTACAGCCGCAATGCCGGACGGTACCGGACTGGACAAACTCCGCGAAGAATATCCGGAAAATTATTTTGACGTGGGAATAGCCGAAGAACACGGCGTTACATTTTCGGCGGGATTAGCCGCGAGGGGACTTAAACCCGTAGTTGCCATCTATTCAACATTTCTTCAGCGGGCTATCGACCAAATTTACCACGATATAGCTCTTCAAAAATTAGCGGTTGTATTTGTTTTAGACCGCGCGGGTTTAGTTGGAGCCGACGGTCCGACCCACCACGGTACTTTGGATTTAACGTACCTTCGTATGATTCCCGGAATGGTTGTAATGGCTCCCAAGGATGAAGCCGAGCTAAGGAATATGCTTTACACCGCCGTAAATTACAACGACGGTCCGATAGCTTTACGATATCCGCGCGGCAGCGCGTTGGGAGTTGAAGTTAAGGATGAGTTTGAACAAATACCAATTGGGAAAGCCGAAATTGTGCGTCCCGGAGAGGAAATTGCGCTTCTTGCCGTCGGCAATATGGTGGATTATTCCCTTCGCGCCGCTGAAATGCTTGAACATGAAAATATTGACTGCGAAGTGATTAATATGAGATTTGTTAAACCGCTGGATGCGGATATGTTAGATTATGTCGCAAATAAATTTGACAAAATAATTACACTGGAAGAAAACTCGATTGTCGGCGGATTCGGTTCCGGCGTTTTGGAATACTTCGCGGATAAAAATTATAAAATGAATATACTTCGAATCGGTCTGCCGGATAAGTTTGTTGAGCACGGAACTCAGGCGGAATTGCATCATCTGCTTGGAATAGACCCTAAAGGTATTGTTCGAAAAGTAAAAATATTTTCCGAGGGAAGAGATATTAGCGAAGAGGTTTTTGTTTGAGTGATAAGTTGAATATCGGCATTATCGGAGTAGGCGGAATAGCGCAGGTTGTGCATCTGCCTATACTTTCTAAATTCTCAAATGTTAAAATCGGCGGCATTTCCGAATTGAATAAAAGCAGATTGAATACTATCGCGAATAAATACGGAATAACAAATAAATATCAGGATTATCGGCAGCTTCTCGACGATAAATCGATTGACGCGGTAATCATTGCTACTCCGACCGATACGCATCATAATATTGCGCTCGATTGCGTTAGCGCGGGAAAAAACATTCTAATCGAAAAACCGATTGCAAGAAATTACACCGAAGCCGAAGAGATAATAACTAAAGCGGATGCAGCCGGAGTTAAAGTAATGGTCGGGATGAATCTCCGTTTTCGACCCGATGCTATGCTTCTCAGAAGCTTAATAAACAGCGGGGATTTAGGCAAGATTTTCTACGTTCGCTGCAGATGGATACGAAAACAGAGCAGCAATCAAGCATGGTTTATGAAAAGGGAACAAGCCGGAGGCGGCGTTATTATCGATTTGGGAATAGTGCTGCTCGATTTGGTTTTATGGCTTATGGGTTACAGAGCGGTAAAAAGCGTCTCCGTGCAGAAGTTTTATTCGGAAACCACCAACGTTGAAGATTCCGCCGTAGGACTTATCAGACTTTCGGGAGAATCGGCGATCAATTTCGAAGCGAGCTGGTCTCTGCAGTCGGAAAAGGATTCGTTTCAGTTATCCGCTTTTTGTGAAAAGGGAAATATTCATTTGAATCCGTTAAGAGCTTTCCGGAAAATAGGCGATAATGAAATTGATTATACTCCCACATCGGGATTTTCGGACAAAAACATGTTCAAAAAATCTTATGAAAACGAATTAAAACATTTTATTACATCAATCCACAATGACAGTTTACCTTTAATTTCATCTGGTAAAGAAGCTCTGCTTAGGATGAATTTACTCGAAGGAATCTACAAGTCGGCCGAATTAGGCAGGGAAATAAATCTAGATGAAAAATAGTTTGAAAATTTTATTAGTTGACGACGAAAGCGATTTAATAGAATTTTTAACATATAATCTGGAATCGGCGGGATTTTCCGTTGTCAGCGCCCAAAACGGGGAAGAAGCTCTTAAAAAATTGACCGCGAAACCCGATCTTATCATTCTTGACGTTATGATGCCGGGAATAGACGGCTTTGAGTTATGCGGAAAAATACGGGAGAATCCGGATTTCGAAAACGTTCCCGTTATATTTCTTACGGCAAGAACCAGCGAAAATGACGAACTTCACGGTTTGGACCTCGGCGCTGTTGATTATATAAAGAAACCGATTTCGCCGAGATTGCTTGTAGCCCGCGTCAAAGCGAATCTGCGTTTCGATTCTTCCGATAAGAATGCCGAAGAAAAAGAGGAAATTAGTTTGGGACCTCTCGTAATCAACAAAACTGATTTTAGCGTTAAAATTGAGGGTAATTCAAAGTTTTTCCCGAAGAAAGAGTTCGAAATTTTATTTATGCTGAGCTCGTCGGCGGGAAAAGTTTTTTCGCGGCAGAATATTTTGGATAATGTTTGGGGAACGGATATTTACGTTGTTGACAGAACGGTCGATGTGCATATCAGAAAGATTCGCGAAAAATTGGGCGAATTCGGCTCGTTGATAGAAACAATCAAGGGAGTTGGATATAGATTCAAGAAAATTTAATAGTGAAATATTCAAATCGGGCGTCCTCTATTCGCATATGAAAAACTATTTATCCGCCTCTTTATTGATTTTAATTTTCATTCTAATTTTTGTTCCCGATGTCCGCTCCGAGTGGATATGGTTAGTCGTTTCGCTGTTTTTACTCTCACTTTTCGGCGCGTATTATACTTTTCGAAACTATTTTTCCCGCCTCGATGAACTTGAAACAAACATACAAAAAATATTCGACAGGGAATTTAAATCTATTAACGAATTGAAATTAAACGGAGAGAATGAGTTAATAAGAAATGATTTCCGTATTTTATTCGCTCAGCTAAAGAGAGTGGAAAATAAAGTTAAAACTCTTTCAACCGCGCGTTCCCAATTTTTGTCGAATGTGTCGCACGAATTACGCACTCCTCTGTTTGCCATTCAGGGTTATATTGAGACTTTGCTCGACGGCGCGATGTACGACGAGAAAGTGAATAAACAATTCTTGGAAAAAGCTCATAAGCACGTTATGAATTTGAATGATCTGCTGAACGACTTAATTGATATTTCAATGATAGAGGCGGGGGAAATGCTTATGAGCATAAGGTATTTCAATCTGTTTGATTACCTGAATAACATTCTCGATGAAATGAACCCTATCGCCTCGGCAAAGGGAAAGAATTTGATACTTCATCCTTTTTCAAAAAAGCTGGAAATATTGGGAGACAAAGAGAGATTGAAGAACGTTCTTACAAATTTAATTTCCAACGCGGTAAAATATAATCCGAGGGATTTGATAGAAATTATTGTTAAGGAAACAAAATATAAAGCGGTTATTTCCGTTAAAGATAACGGAATGGGAATACCGGAGGAGGAAGTGGACAGAATATTTGAAAGGCTTTACAGAACCAAGCTGGCAAAAGGGAGTTCAATTTCCGGCACGGGGCTGGGACTGGCGATTGCAAAACATATTATTGGAGCGCATGGATCGCAGATTAAGGTAAAAACGGAAATCGGCAAAGGCTCGGAATTCTATTTTGAATTGAGTAAATAGCGCTGCCGTCGGGTTGTTTTTTTTATTCAGCGCTTTTTTTGTCCAAAATTATGACGTACATCAAAGGATAAATTAAAAGTTTCCGAGAATTTTGAATCACTCCTAAAATATTAGTATTATGGAAAGTACAGTTAAATTTAATTTGAAACAATAAAGGTTATCTATGAAATTTGAAAGAAGCGCCGGAATTTTACTGCATCCGACTTCCTTACCCGGCAAATATGGAATTGGCGATTTAGGTAAAGCAGCTTATGATTTTGTCGATTTTTTAGTTGAAGCGGGACAAAAATTATGGCAGATTTTCCCTCTTGGTCCAACCGGGTACGGAGATTCTCCTTATCAGTGTTTTTCTGCTCTTGCTGGTAATCCGTTATTAGTAAGTCCCGATCTTTTAAAAGATGAAGGTTTCCTTTCTGAAGACGACTTGAGTGAAATTCCCGATTTTAATCCACATAAAATTGATTATGGAAATGTAATAAACTACAAAACCGAATTGCTCGGTAAAGCACATGAAAATTTCAAGACCGATCATAAAGAGTGGCGCGAATCTTTCGATAGCTTCTGCTTGGAAAACAGCGATTGGCTGGATGATTATTCTCTTTTTATGGCTTGCAAAGAATACCACGGCGGAATTGTGTGGAGAGACTGGAGCGATGAAATTGCATTCAGAAAGGGGAATGCCGTTAAAGAGTGGACTGAAAAATTGCTGGATAGAGTTAATTATCAAAAATTTATTCAGTTCCTCTTTTTCGAACAGTGGAAAGCCGTAAAAAGTTACGCACATGAAAAAGGAATTAAAATAATTGGCGATATTCCTATTTTTGTAGCTTACGACAGCGCGGACCTTTGGGCGAATAAACATCTCTTTTCGGTTAACGAAAATGGAATACTAGAAACTGTTGCCGGTGTTCCGCCCGATTACTTCAGTCCAACCGGACAGTTATGGGGCAATCCTCTTTACCGTTGGGAGGAAATGGAAAAGAATAATTTCGCATGGTGGAAAAAGAGGATACAAAAAATTTTCGAGATTGTTGATATAGCGCGGATCGATCATTTCCGCGGGTTTGACGCTTACTGGGAAATTCCCGGGGACGCCGAAACCGCAGAGAAGGGTCGTTGGGTGAAAGCTCCCGGCGAAACTTTTTTTAACGCGCTTAAAGAAGAATTCGGACAGCTCCCGATTATTGCCGAAGACCTCGGCTTAATTACTGACGGAGTAAAACAGCTTCGCGATAAATTTGAATTCCCCGGGATGAAAATATTGCAGTTTGCTTTCGGAGACGAGGGCGATAAAAACTTTCTGCCGCATAGATATTCGCCCAATTGTGTTGTTCTATCGGGGTCGCACGACAATGATACTACGCGGGGATTTTTTGAAAAAGAAAGAAATAGCGGTTCGGGAATATTCGAATGGGCACAAAAATACTTGAACTATTATGGAAATGATGTTAGATTTGCGGTGGTTAAGACGGCATATTCTTCGGTTGCAGATACTGTTATCATTCCAATGCAGGACATTCTCAATCTTGGTTCCGAAGCCCGAATGAATTATCCCGGTAAACCGGACGGAAATTGGCAATGGCGATTTACCTGGGATCAGGTTGATGAAGAAATACCTGGGCTTTACAAGGAAATGGCTCTGATGTATGAAAGACTTACTAAATAAAAATATATTAACCCTATATTTACGGGGGAAGAATGTTAAAAAAAATAAAAGCAATCATCAGTAAAAAGAAATCATCGCTTGACGGTTATGATTGGCTGAGGGAAATTGATCCTACAAAGAGGCTGCAAATAGCTACATGCGCTCTTTTCATTGAAATGGCGAACGCCGACGAACAATTTCTTGATATTGAAAAAGCCAAAGTAATTGAATTGATGGCGAATTTATTTAATATCAACGAAGATTATATTCAAGAACTTCTGGAACTTTCCAAAAGATCGGTCGAAGATAGTTTAAGTCTATACGAATTTACTTCCGAAGTAAATGCCAACAGCAATCAAGATGAGAAATACGAGATTGTAAAAAATCTTTGGCGTTTAATATTCGTGGATGATGAATTGCACCCTTATGAAGATTATCTTATAAGAAAAATTTCCAGTAGTCTGCATGTATCGCATTCCGATATGATGGCGGCAAAAAAGGAAATTGAAAACAGTTTAAATTAAAATTTAATACCTCTTTATTATCGCGGTTGTAAGATTTTAATTTATTAATTTGCCATCAACGCCGCAATTGCCGCAGTGTTTACAATATCATCGACGCTGCAGCCTCTGCTGAGATCGAATAAAGGTTTTTTAAGACCTTGTACTATAGGTCCAACCGCTTCCGCCCCGCCAAGCCGTTGAGCAATTTTATATCCGATATTCCCCGCGTTTAGATCAGGGAAAACAAGCACATTAGCTCTGCCCGCTACATTGCTTTCGGGAGCTTTCCTTTGACCTACGGAGCTAATTATCGCAGCGTCGAATTGAAGTTCGCCGTCGAGCTGAATGTCGGGGCGTTTTTCACGCGCTATTCCAACCGCTTCGGTTACTTTGTCAACAAGTTCGTGTTTTGCGCTTCCCTTTGTTGAAAAGGAGAGCATAGCGACTATCGCGTTTTCTCCGGTGAGTTTTTTATGATTATCGGCAGTTGAAATAGCAATGTCCGCTAATTGAGCTGCATCCGGATTTGGGACAACGGCGCAGTCCGCGAAACTGAAATGCCTGTCGGGAAATATCATCACAAAAAAACTGGAAACAACCGAAATGCCATCCGGCATACCTACGCATTGAAGAGCCGCGCGAAGAACATCCCCCGTCGAAGCTGTAGAACCGGAAACGGAACCGTCAGCCATAGATTCCCTTACCAGCATAGCGCCGTAGAATAAATCCCGCTGCAACGTTTCCCGCGCCTGTTCGATTGTAATTCCTTTATGCTTTCTTAAATTAAAATATATATTTGTGAAGTCGCTTAATTTATCCGATTTTTTATGGTCAATTATTCTTACCCCTTTTAATTCCAGTCCCAGATTTGACGCCCTATTTCGAACGCTTTCAACTTCTCCGAGTAAAATAACTTTTACAATTTCTTCCATCATTAATTTGTCTGCCGCTTTAAGTACGCGCTCGTCATGCGATTCAGGTAAAACAATTGTCTTTTTCAGATTACGAGATTTATCGTGTATCTCCTTTAATAATGCCGATTCAGCCATCTAATCACCTCAGTTATTCATAAAAACACTTTCAAATATAATAAATCGAACCTTCATTTAGTTTAAGATTTTGTTAATTTAAAGTATAAAATAATATCCGATATTAAAATAGAGCCAATATGGAAAAGGGAACCAAAACATCAGTCAAAATTATATTCGGAATATCCTTAATTGCGTTAGTAATTTATTTAGGACTTCTCTTCTTCGACTTGCTTGTAATGCTTGCGATCTCCTTGTTAATCGCGATGATATTCAATCCTCTTGTGTCTTTACTCGAACGTCATAAAGTGCGAAGGAATATTGCGGTTTTAGTTGTTCTCGGTCTTGCCGCGTTTCTGATAATTTTCGGTTTTTCAGTTTTACTGCCGACTATAGCGGAACAAATGAACGCGCTTGCTTCTTCTATCAATCAGCAGAAAATAAATACGGTATTCCTGCAGGTGCAAAAGTCAATTGGCGAATATATTCCGTTCCTCGATTCCAGCGACGTTGCATCAAAATTGAGCGAATTTTTTTCGTCGCTGTTTCTCAGCGGTATAGATAACATATCTAATATAGTGACGAGAATAATTTCCGTTCTGGCAATCGCGGTAATAATTCCGTTTATGACTTATTTCATCTTAAAGGACAACAAGAGAATAATTAAAGGTATGATTAACATTATGCCGAATCGTTATTTTGAAATGTCTTATTCGGTCATTCATCAAATATCGGTTCAATTGGGACGCTTTGTACGCGGATGGATATTCGATGCGTTTTTAGTGGGACTGTTAAGCGCAATCGGGTTATCGATATTAGGAATCAAAAATTCGGTAACAATAGGATTTGTAGCCGGGATTGGACATCTGATTCCCTATTTTGGTCCAATTGTAGGCGGCATTCCCGCCCTGCTGATCTCCATAGTTCAATTTGGAAATTTATCTATGCTTCCGAGCATAATTATTATGTTTCTTATAGTTTATACATTGGATAACGGATTCATACAGCCGAATGTATTTTCTAAATCTGTTGATCTTCACCCGCTTGCCATAATTGTGTTGATTATTATCGGCAGCGAAGTGATGGGAGTAATCGGAATGCTCTTGGCGGTTCCCGTGGCAACTGTTTTAAGGACTGCGGCTAAGGAAATTTATTTGGGTTATAAACAATACAGAATTATCAAACATTAATGTTAATTACTGCAGTTAATGCAGAGGATAATTTTCAAATAATTTTTTCGATGCGGATGAAAATAAAAATCTCACCGTTAATTTTAGCTGCGCTGATTAATTTTGGCTGCGGCAGGGAATTGCCAACCGAAGACAATACTTCCGATTTTCCTGTTTCCATTCCGGAAGGAGTTAGGATTTATAAAGCTCACGACGGGGAGATCGGTATTGAGTGGATAAAGTTTAAGGAAACAAATCTGAAAGGATTCAATATTTATAGGTCGATAAATAATAAAATAAAGTTTGAATTGTACCGTTTTACACCGGATAATTTTTTTCTGGATGATTCGCTCGAATATGACTCAACCTACAATTATAAAATCACTTCCGTAAGCGTTTCGGGAAAGGAGAGCGGATACTCCGCAACAGTCGGCGCTAAACCGGTTAATCTATATAATCCGTCTCCTACGTTTCGTTTGAAAGTAATAGCGCATAACTGGCGCTCCAAACCTAATGTAAATTTGTTTTGGGAACCGTCGTACGATTCCGACGTCGGCTTTTATGAAGTTTATAGAGATACAATAAACTCCTTTAGTCAATCCTCGGATAATTTAGCTGGAACGATACGCTCAAATACTTTTATCGATTCCTCAGGATTAAGTATTCTAAAACGATATTATTATAAAATTATTACGGTCGATAAAGGCGGATTGAAAAGCCGTCCCTCCGCTGAGCAATCGGATATTATTTTAGATCCGCCGAAAGCCGTTTATCCTCCCGAAGGTGAAATTTTGGCAAGTAAGTTTCATTTTGTAATTGTTACCTGCGGCGCGAAGGCTGATTATAAAATAATTATTCAGTCCAATCAATTGTTTGATATAACCGATCAAATTAATTTTTCCTCAGATAGAATTTCCGATACGCTTTCAATCAATTATTATCCGGGAAATTTAGAACGGTATAAAACATATTATTGGAGGGCGGCGGCTTATACTAATTCTACCGAGGACGCGAATTGTTTTTCCGAATTAAAATCATTCACCATTATTCCCGGAAATTAGTTGAACCGTCGTATCGTCATATTACTATTAGTCACGTTAACCGGCGGCGTTTATGCTCAAATTGGAAGGGATACGTTGAATTTTCGAAAGACAAATTATGTGCCCGGAATTTTAAGTTCTCTGCTCGATAAACAACTGAGCACATTTACTCTAACCGATAATTTTGTTTATGCCAGAAATTATTCAAATCTTTTTATAGGTTTAAACGAAAAATTCAGATCTACTTTAACCAAATCGGGCGGAAATCATATAAAAGACGAGCAGAACTTTTCGCTTCTCGGCGAATACGCTTATACTAATAATTTCAGTTCCGGCATACTAGTTAAAAGCAATATTTATTCCGACGACAGAAACATAAGCATAAACGAAGCTTCGGATCACAGCGTGTCGTTATTCGGAAAACTGCAGCCGCTTAAAAACCTCAGCCTCACTCCGTTTGCGGGTTATTCGGTCAATCAGCAAGTAGGCGAATTAGACGACGGACCGATTTACGGAGGCGAAATATCTTTCGACGGATTCCGTTTTAACGAATTGGAGCTTGATTCGTATTTCAAATATGTTAACGAAGATATTAAACCCCGTAAAAACAACCTGCTCAACGGCAGAATACGGTTGAAGAGCAATTTTAAAGATGCGTTCCAAAATTATCTCGACGTTAAATATTTCCGTCAAAGAAAGGATTTTTATTTTTCAACCGACACGGTTACTCAGCGGTTTTTTAATATTACTAATAATATTCAAAGCAGAGACGAAACACAGTACGGAATTTCCAATAAATTCCTATACCTTGAACCTTCAGTGAATTCTTCCGTTGAATTGAACGGCGGAGTGGATTGGAGGAAGATTGTAAGGAATACCCGCTACATCTTTATTCCCGCCGCAAGCGCTTCTTCATTCGATACGGATATTGAAGAATTACGAATCAATCTGGACGGCGCATATCGTTATAATACTTCTATTCTCTCTACCTATATAAGAGCGCAGTATCAGGAGAGGCAGGAAACGCATACGGCAAAAAGATTGGAAGGAGTTAACGAAATCTTTTACGATGAGCGTTCCGATTTGGAAAGACAAAAAAACAACGAGAGCCGGCAGGTTACAGTTACCGCGTCGGTAAGCTCTAATTTAAGCCGCAGCGATAGAATTTATTTTAGTCTTCTGCATCGCAAATTGGTTTACGATACCCCAAGCGATAATAATTTCGACGATAGAGACGAACTTCTTTCGTTATTCCGTCTCGGTTATGTGAGAAAAATCAATCCTTTCTTTTCTATGTATATCAATATGGAAGCGGCGCTGGATCACATTGTGTATATTTTTGCCGAACGAAGTTCAAATAATAATTTCAAGAGATTTTTTAAATTAAATTCCGGCAGTGTCGTTACTAGTAAAAATATAATTATGAAAGCTTCGGCGGAAGTTTCCGCGAATTATACTATTTACGACTTCGAAGATTTAAGTCCTAATATTAAAAGTTTCGCTTTTCGTCAATTTGTTGTGAGGGATTCAAGTTCTGTCCGTCTTTCCTCCAGGCTGTTTTTTGATGTTGCCGGATATATCAAATTATCTGAACAGGGGGATTTCAGGTGGGAAGATTTTAAAACTCGTCCGAGCAGATTTTTGGAAGAAGTTTACTTTCTGCCGAAATTTGTATTTAAATATCAAAATATTATTCTCGGTATGGGAATAAGATTTTTCTCTCTTCAAACATATAAATTTAACGACAAAGTGGAAAAGATAAAGGATAAATTGTATAACAGCGCCGGTCCATTAGCGGACATATCGTTCATAACAAACTCGTTGTTATTTAAAATAGACGGATGGTATGAATATATTCGCAACGAGGATAACAGCAGGCGGGAATTGGTAAATTTAAGTTTTCGTATGAATTGGAACTTTTAAATAAAAAGTAATTAAATTGAATATCTAATTGCAAAAATTTTGAACGGATCTAAATTGAATACAATTACGAAAAAAATAAAAAGCGACCCGTCATTGCTCCCTGAAATAGAGGAATGGATAATTTCTCTATTGAAAACAACTTCTTTAAATAAAGAAAAAATAGACGTTGTTGCAATGGCAGCTTCGGAAGCGGTATCGAATTGTGTGGTCCACGGAAATAAATCGGACCCGGATAAATCGGTTTCCATTTCTTTCAGCAGCGACGGGAATAAAATAGTTCTCAAATTCAAAGACGAAGGAAGCGGATTTAAAATAGAGCGCGTACCCGACCCAACTTCCAAAGAAAACATTATGAAAGAAAGCGGAAGAGGAATTCACATTATGAAGACCGTACTTGACAGCTTGGAATATAATTTTACAGATGACGGGACAGAAGCAATATTGACTGTCAATTTAGAAACTGAAATGGATTAATTTTTAATTAAGGAGGATTATTATGAACAGAAAAAAAATTGCATTGATTGGCGGCGGACAGATAGGCGGAGTATTAGCGCAGTTAGCCGCAATGAGAGAATTGGGCGACGTTGTAATGTTTGATATTGTTGAGGATTTGCCCCAGGGAAAAACGCTCGATATTTCCGAAGCTTCGAGAGTGGACGGATATGACGTTAAAGTAACCGGCACAAATGATTACAAAGATATTGAAGGCGCGGATATTGTTATTATTACAGCGGGAATACCTCGTAAACCGGGTATGAGCAGAGACGATCTGTTATCAACCAATTCAAGAATTATGAAATCTGTTGCCGAAGGCGTTAAGGAACACGCGCCGAACTCAACCGTAATAATTATTTCAAATCCACTCGACGCTATGGTCACTCTTTTCCAAAAAGTTACAGGTTTCCCTCACAACAGAGTTATGGGACAGGCGGGCGTTTTGGATTCCTCCCGTTTTTCAACTTTTATTGCGTGGGAATTAGACGTTTCCGTTAAAGATGTAAACGCAATGGTGCTCGGCGGGCACGGGGATACTATGGTGCCGCTTATTCGCTACGCCAATGTAAACGGAATTCCCGTAATGGAAATGCTGGAACGAAAATACGGAGATGCGTTAAAAGCGAAGGAAGTTATGGACGCAATGGTTCAGAGAACTAAAATGGCAGGCGGGGAAGTTGTGAAACTGTTGAAAACCGGCAGCGCGTTTTATTCTCCTGCTTCTTCGGCAATTTCTATGGCGGAAGCAATTCTTAAAGACCGGAAAAGAGTACTGCCTACCTGCGCGTATTTAAATGGCGAGTTTGGCGTAAACGGATTTTACGTCGGCGTTCCCGCCGTATTGGGCGCCAACGGAGTTGAGAGAGTGATTGAATTATCTCTCGACGAAGCGGAGCAAGCCGCGTTTAATAATTCTATTGCCGCCGTTAACAAATTAATTGCCGATTTAGATAGATTGGGATTTTAGAAGAATAGATTTAAAATAGAAAAGCCGCCGAAAGGCGGCTTGGCTTTTCTTATAATGAAGGGAAAACATTAATAAATTTTCGATTATTCCTTCTGGTTTCAAATTTAACGAAACCGTCAACTTTAGCGAATAAAGTATCGTCGCCGCCCTTGCCGACATTAGCGCCGGGATGAAACTTTGTTCCGCGCTGTCTAACTAAAATTGATCCTGCAGATACTAATTGTCCGCCGAATCTTTTTACGCCCAGATACTGCGGATTACTATCGCGACCGTTCCTAGATGAACCCTGACCTTTTTTATGAGCCATTTATTCCTCCGCTTAACCTATTTTCAAAACTTCTATTTGTGTAAGCTGCTGTCTGTGACCGTTTTTCTTTTCGTAAGATTTACGTCTTTTCTTTTTGAAAACAATCACTTTTTTGTCCTTAATGTGCGAAAGAACTTTTGCAGTAACTTTTTTACCTTCTACCGACGGAGCGCCGATTTCAGTATTTTTTCCGTCGGAAAATATCAATACGTTATCAAATGTAATCTCTGTTTCCGGTTCTTCACTTAACTTCGGCACAAAATATTTCTTATTTTCTGTAACCTTAAATTGTTGTCCAGCTATATCCACAACTGCAAACATTCATTCCTCCAAATATTCTTACTTAGACTTACAAAAATATGGAAACTTTGTTTATTAGTCAAACAAATTATCATCCCGAATCACTCTCCGATAATGAAAGAATTAAAATAATAGGACAAATTATCTAAAAAATTGCTATCTTGCTTCGTCATTCTCAGTGTCTTCTTTATTAAGTTAGTACATATGAAAGCAAGAATATTGAAAAAAACATTATTTTTAATAGTTCTAATATTTACCCCTCTTTCGGCTCAGGAATTGGTTACTTCTATAGTAGTTGGTGGAGTAACGGAGAATTCCGCAAGATTCAGAATACAGCTTTCCGATTCCGCCGAGGTTAACGTCGAACTTTCTACTTCAGTTGATTTTGCCGATGTTATTAAAGGTCTGCCGGAGACGGCGGAAAGTACAAATAATTTTGCCGTAATTGTGACTGCTTCCGGTCTCCTTCCGAACACGCTCTACTATTACCGAGCGCTCATTAATAATGAAACGGATGAATTCCAATTCCGCAGTTTCAAAACGTTTCCAATGCCGGGAACAAAGGATGTGTTTTCATTTGCTTTCGGTTCCTGCCAGCAAAGCGGTAAATTTTTACCTTCCGATACCGGCGCGGGAAATGTATTTAGAGAAATAGTAAAACATGATATTAGATTTTTTCTGCAGTTGGGAGATTGGACTTATCCCGACACAACGGATCTATTGCCGCTGTTTTCAAATTTTTTCTCGTCTAAATATTCCGCCGTTTTGGAATCGTACCGTAATAAATTCAACAAAGTATATCCGATGGATTCGCTGCTAAGAAGAATGCCGGTGGATTATGTTTACGATGATCACGATTATATGAATAATAATTCTTCCGCTTTAACTTCCTCTTTCTATATTCCGAATAGACCAAGTGTTTTGGGCGAAGATTTCCTCGCGTTGGAATTCGCCAATCCGGCTGGAGCAAGAGAGAACAGTATTAAGGGCTACAAGAATAATTTCCCTATCCTTTAGCTAACGAGTCGCGCGGTATATACCACAAATTTACGTTCGGCAATATTGAAGTATTCGCTTTGGACCTGCGGGCGCAAAGGGACGGGGATTTAAATCCATTCTATAATAGCGGAGTGGATAATAAATGGGTTTTTGATCCGTCCGAGAATCATTCGATACTCGGAAGAGACGAATCTCCCGGCGAGGGAATGAATCAATTGGATTGGTTCCTGAACGAATTGAAAAATTCCACCGCCGACTGGAAATTCGTAATGAGTTCGGTTCCTTTTAATATTGGGCAGCGCAAAGTGATAGAAAAGGGAATTGAACTGCAGGACAGCTTACTGAAATTGCCCGAACTTTCCGCAGAAGTACAAGGGATATTCGCAGCATTCGAACTTTCGGACGGCTGGGCGGGTTATCCGGCGGATTATGATTCGGCGCTGTCTTTTATCAAATCGGAAGAAATAAATAATGTAATAATTATGAGCGGCGATTCGCATAATTCCGCTATGGACGACGGCGCGAATTCCGGTCTCCCGGAAATAATGTCCGGCAATCTGGAAATAACTAATTCTAAAACCGTTTCGCTTGTCGAACGTTTCGACATTCACATCTGGAACCAAGGCGGACAGGGAATTACTACAGAAGAATTTAATAACGCATTCGGAAAAATAACCGTCTATTCAGCCGATTCGGTTAAACTGCAGTTGATTGATGAGTTTGGAAATATATTTGCCGAGAATACAATTTTGAATGCCGGAATTACCGGC
>CAYNUJ010000022.1:0-25875 GCA_964400095.1 uncultured Melioribacteraceae bacterium | reverse complement strand
ATTACCTAACGGAGCTGTAATTGATGAAATTCAGCGAGCGCCTGACTTGGTTTCTTATATTCAAGGTATTGTGGACGAGAAACAATCTAACGGTATGTTTATTTTAACCGGAAGTCAGCAATTTGAAATATCAAACAAAATTTCACAATCATTAGCCGGAAGAACGGCGTTATTAAAATTATTGCCTTTCAGTTTGAGTGAAGTTAAGAAATATACCGCTAATTTTGAAGTTGAAGATTATCTCTATAATGGATTTTTTCCGAGAATTTACGATCGTAATTTGAATCCGACTCAAGCGTTAGGCGACTATTTTGAAACTTATATCGAACGGGATTTAAGACAATTAGTGCAGATAAAAAATTTAAGTCAATTCCAAAAATTTGTAAAACTCTGTGCGGGGAGAACCGGACAATTATTAAATTTGAATAATCTTGCCGAGGATGTTGGAACATCCCATACTACCATTCGAGAATGGATTACGCTTCTGCAGGCAAGTTATGTCGTATTTCTACTGGAACCTTTCCATGCAAATATCAAAAAGCGTTTAATTAAATCGCCAAAACTTTATTTTTATGATGTTGGATTTGCCAGCTATTTATTGGGAATTGAAAATGAATCTCACCTCCAAGCGCATCCGCTGCGCGGGAATTTATTTGAAAACATGGTTGTTATGGAAATATTAAAATTTCGTTTTAACTTGGGGAAACGCTGCAACTTTAATTTTTATCGAGATAGTTCAGGTAATGAAGTTGATATAATTTATAACGTCGGAGCAAACCATTTACCGATAGAAATTAAGTCGGGGGAAACAATTTCACCGCTTTATTTTAAAGGACTAAAATACTTTGAAAACAATTTTCCGCGCCTTCCCTTCGGACAGGCAATAATTTATGCGGGAGATCAAAATCAGACAAGACAAAATGTTAAAATTCGCAATTACAAATATTTGAATAAATTACTTGCGGAAATAAGTGAGAGCAATTGAGAATTGAAAATTGAGAATTAAGAGTTTGGTGATTTGGTAAATTTAGTACATGCTGCCGGACTGCGTAATTCACTCTCCGATAAACTCGCCGTCAACAATCGGAGTGACGCAAATTAACGGTTGTTCGGGGACTTTGAATTTTTGGAATATCTCTTCAAACAGCTTAAAATGATATCCTCTCTTTTCTAATTTCGCGAATTTATTATAGGACATGAATTCTCCCTTATCATTCCTAGGCGCGTCAAAATGAAACGCGGAATTGAAATCGTCTCGCGCTCTTTGTTTAAGAAACAGAATCTTCTCATTATCGCCTTCGTTACTTTTATACCCCTTTGCTTTAAAGCCGGTAACCAAGCCGTCCGTAATAATTAGATAAATATTTAATATTGTTTCTTCCATTTATTCTTTCAACTTTTCATTATCAGATTTATTAGTAATCGCGAAATATGCGAGCGCAAAAACAAGTATTAAAGCCTGCTTGCACATTAAGCTTTCAATTGCTACCCGGTATTCCTCGAACAGCATTCTTGCGGCAAAAGCGGGAATAAACGTAAAAAAGAATCCCAGCAGTAAAGATAAAGATAATTTCTTTTTAAGTTTCGTTTTCACTCCTTTATGGCGGACAGCTATTATTATTAAAGCCGCGGTAATAGGAATATAATAAATAATTCCGTAAATGTATCCAAGCGGATAATGATAAATAGCATATAACACTGTGCATTTAGCCACAAAAAATTCATCGAGCAGCAGAGGATAGTAAACGACAAAAAATAACGCGGGCAGATAAATTAAAGGAGTCCATTTGTTAACAAGATTGTGGAACTGCATCACTAAGTAAAGAGCCAGCGGCGGTAAAAGCGTTATCACCGCAAACGCGGAGTAAATTACAACTTGCTGTGTCGCTCCGGCGTAACAAACGATAAATTCAATCATTTGATAAAGCAGAAGCAGAAATATTAAGCGTATTGCCGTTTGGTTTATTTTATTCTTTTCGGCAAAAATTAAAACATTTATTAAAAGAACCAATTCTATACACGCAACAAATAAAGATCCGAGACCGGCAAAATCTTCCATAAATTTTCCTTAACAATTTAACAGCGCTTTTCTATTAATTTATTATTCCACTATTCTTTGGGACCAATCATTTTTTCCGGACGCACATATTCATCGAATTGTTCTCCGGTAAGAATCCCCAACTCAATTGCGGCTTCTTTTAAAGTAGAGTTATCGGCAAAAGCTTTCTTCGCAATTTTAGCCGCTTTATCGTATCCAACATAGGGATTAAGAGCTGTAACTAACATAAGAGAATTACGTAATAATTCGTCGATTCTATCTTTATTCGGTACGATACCTGCAACCATATTCTCGCCAAAACTGCTCGAAGCGTCGGCGAGTAACCGAATCGACTGGAGTAAATTGTAAATCATAACGGGTTTATAAACATTCAATTCAAAATTACCGCTGGCGCCTGCAATAGTAATTACTGTATGGTTTCCCATCACTTGGGCGCAGACCATAGTCATAGCTTCGGCTTGAGTCGGATTAACTTTACCCGGCATAATTGAACTTCCCGGTTCGTTGGCTGGCAAACTTAATTCGCCGATTCCGCTCCTCGGACCGGAACCCATCCAGCGGATATCGTTGGCAATTTTGAACAGAGAAGCCGCGATTGTATTTAAAACTCCGCTGAATTCAACAATCGCGTCGTGAGCGGCAAGAGCTTCAAATTTATTTGGAGCGGTCGTAAAATTCAAGCCGGTAATCTCCGATATTTTTTTCGCCGATAGAACGGCAAAATCTTTGTGAGTGTTCAATCCGGTGCCAACAGCAGTGCCGCCGAGCGCCAATTCCGAAAGTCTCGGCAGTGCGTCATGAATTCTTGCCAGACCGTTTGTTAACTGCTGCACGTAACCGGAGAATTCCTGTCCCAGCGTAAGCGGAGTCGCGTCCATTAAATGCGTTCTGCCGTTTTTAATTATTCCGCCGAATTCTTCGGATTTCTTCGCGAAAATATCGCGCAGTTCCGTTAACATCGGAACTAATCTTCTGTTTATCTCCTCAATGGCGGCAATATGCATAGCAGTCGGGAATGTGTCGTTGGAAGACTGCGCTTTATTTACGTCGTCGTTCGGATGAATCGGTTTTTTGCTTCCCAATTCCCCTCCGGCAATTTCAATCGCTCTATTTGAAATCACTTCGTTTGTATTCATATTTGTCTGCGTCCCGCTGCCGGTTTGCCAAACTACCAGAGGAAAGTGCTCGTCGAGTTTCCCTTCAATCACTTCGTCGGCGGCTTGCACAATTAGCTCGGCTTTTTCTTCCGGGAGAACTCCTAATTCCTTATTCGCCAAAGCAGCGGCTTTTTTCAATACGCCCAAAGCTCTAATCAATTCTCTCGGCATTCTTTCGTAACCGATCTTAAAATTCATCAGCGATCTTGCCGTCTGCGCCCCGTAATATTTGTCCGCGGGAACCTTAACTTCGCCCATAGTATCCGTTTCAATTCTGTATTCCATTTTAATCTCCGAAATTATTTTTCTGTCGTAAAGAAAATTAAATTATATGCGTATGAATATCAACGTGAATTTATACAATAAGTCCGCTGCCTGCAAATTATATTTTTTTGCATCGGAATTTTAACAATTATTTTACTCCGGTATGAGTTAAATTCGCTTAAGTTCATTCAAAAATTATGAGCGGTAGTAAAGATTTAATAAATTTGCGTTGGATAATTTTAATAATTATAAGATTTTAATTCATGCTCAAAAAAATATTTATTCTTTTTTCTTTCTTTCTTTTCTTCAACACATCGAATGCTCAATTTATTCCCAAACGCTGGATGGAAGTTTACACGGATTCGGCTCGAACTGTTTATCTCGATACCACGTCGATCAGGAACCGCGAAAAGCAGTATATCTTTTGGGCGCTCGAAGTTCTCAAAAATCCAATGAGCGTTGAGAGAGTTCCGGAAAAGATTTACAGAACGAAATCACAATATGTGGTTAACGGCATAACGGATAAATTCAATATGATTGGCGTTCTTTATTATGATAAAAAAGGAAAATTGGTCGGCGAAAATTATGCCCGAGGTATGACCGGCTCGGGGGACGTGTTCAGCAAACCGGTTGAGGAAGACCCTTTGGTAGCTCTGCTTACTAATAAAGTGGAAGAATACTTAAACGATAAACTTGAAAAAACCGGCGTTAAACCGGAAGACACTACAACCTCGGAATATATTTCGCGGCTTCAATCTCTCCTTCGGAAAGACGGCGAATTATCGAATTCGCAAAATACCGTTGAAAAGAAGACGCCGTCAAAGTCAAGGACTGATTCTTTAGTTTCGTCAATCGGTAAAAATAAAAAAGAAACGGTTAGAGCGCTTCCTCTTCCCGGGAAGGAAAAAGAAAATAAAAAATATGATTATGTTAAAAAGAATAAATATACGGATATCGTAAAGTTAAAAAAAAGCTCCGAAAAAAATGATTTGTCGAAATTGGAGAAATCAGAGAAAAAACCAACCGATTCTAAAATTCAGCCCAAAAAATACAATTATAATTCCGATAGCGAGCGTTCGGTTACCAGAACCATTTTTACCGATGGGAAAAAATTTATAGTTCAGATATCCTCGTGGAAAAATAAGAAGATAGCGGAAAATCAGAAAAACTTACTGCTGAAATTGGGATATAACGCTTTCATCACGCAAGTTTACATCAAACGCAAACGAGGCGCTTGGAACCGCGTGCGTGTGGGATATTTTAATACGCTTACAGAAGCGAAAAAAGTTCAAAGAGAAATTAAAAGAAAATTAAAATAAGACATCGGAGCTTTTTTTGCGGTTCTTTCCATATAACGCGCAATGAGATCATTTTTTATTTTTATATCGGCGTTAATTATCGGCTTAATAATCTTTACTCCAAAAATAACCGACTCACAATCGGCTGCCGATTCGCTGCGGACAGTAAACGGAAAAGAGAAAGATATGGAGCGGAAAATAAATAAAAGCGATTCCGAATGGCGTAAAATTCTGAGTGAAGAACAATTTTACGTTTTAAGAGAAAATGGCACCGAGCGGGCGTTTACCGGGAAATACGACAAATTTTTTGAAGACGGCAATTATTATTGCGCCGCGTGCGGCAATCTTCTTTTTAATTCGAAAACCAAATACAACTCCGGCAGCGGATGGCCCAGTTTTTATGATTTTGCCGACGAAGGCAGCATTATTACGGCAGCTGATAATTCTTTCGGCATGGAACGAGATGAGATTAGCTGTGCAAAATGCGGAGGGCATCTCGGTCACGTATTTGAGGATGGTCCGCCGCCCACCGGACTTAGATACTGCATAAATTCGATTTCCTTAAATTTTGAACCAAAAACAAAAGAATAATGGGGTTTGAAGTGAGTTTTTTCTTTACACTTCCGGAATATCCTTCCGCTTAAAATATTTTTTTCACAAAATCGTTAATAATCTTTTGATTTTTTCCAATCTAATTCTATATTTCGTATCGTAATTCTTAACTTTGTATATCATTTATTATAATTGTTATATAAGTATGACATTTTAACGGAGAACGATATGAAAAAACTAATGATTTTATTTTTAATTTTATTCGGGATTCAACTTTCAGCACAGGATTTAAGCTTTTCGGAAGAGAGAACAAAAGTTGGCGGATACGGAGAACTCCATTACAATTACCAAAAAAATGAAGGCTCCGACGCTTCGAAAACACTTGATTTTCACAGATTTGTAACTTTTCTCTCCCATTCTTTTAGCGAAAAGTGGAGTTTTAAAGCCGAAATTGAGTTGGAGCATAATATAGTTGAAGAAAACAAAGGCACAATTGAACTGGAACAGGCGATCATCGATTATCATTACAACGAAGCGTTTGGGATGCAAGCAGGAGTTCTGCTTGTTTCAGCCGGACTGATAAATGAGATTCACGAACCGCCGACATTTTTCGGGGTTGAACGACCTGATTATAATAAACTTATAATCCCAACCACTTGGTTTGGCAACGGAGCGGCAATTTACGGAAATATTTCCGGCTGGGATTATAAATTATCCGTTATGGAAGGATTGAACGGAGATAAATTTTCGCCCTCTTCCGGCATTCGCTCGGGCAGGCAGAAAGGTTTCAAATCCAACGCCGGTTCTTTTCTTTATAACGCTCGAATAAATTATACGGATATTGACGGACTGCTCGTCGGCGGCTCGGTTACATTTAACGAAGCGTTTAGAAAAAGAACAACGGATGTAAGCGTTTTAATGATTGAAGGACATCTGAAATATATGAGCAATAATTTGTACGTCAATGCTGAAATAGGAAATATCAGTTATTCAAGCAGAGATATACGATCATCATTCGGATTTTATACCGATTTAGGTTACGACATCTCTCAAATAATATCTATTGATGAAAAATTAATTCCTTTTATCCGCTATTCCGAATTAAATCCTGTCAATAGCTTTATTACAGGCGGAAACGCCGAAAGCAAATTCAACAACTCAAAAATTATGCTCGGAGTTAATTATTATCCGATTGACGAAATAGTTCTTAAATTAGATTATGCGGCGCAGAAAAATAAATTGAGCGGCGAAAGAATAACTTTTATAAACGCCGGTGTGGGATATTTCTTTTAAGGGATTGAAATGAAAAAATCGCTATTAATTCTATTCATATTCTCCTTTTCAATCCTCTCCGGCGAAGGATTGGCGGATAAAGTCCGTTCTTCTCTGAAAATGAATTTCGGCGATGATATTTCTGTGCGCTACAATAAATTCAAACTCAGTAGTGAGATTAAAAGCAAAGCCGAAAAAGCGGTACAGCAAAAATTTCTTCAGAATTTCGTTCATCTTTTTACAGCGGTGAAAGGTGATTCGGTCGTCGGCTACGGACTGGTGGATAATGTTTACGGCAAATTGAAACCGATCACTTTTCTCGTAATATTTAACGCCGGGGGGAAAATAATAGATTCGGAAATACTAAAGTACCGCGAGCCTTACGGCGGCGCCGTACAAAATAAGGATTGGCTTAATCAGTTCTCAGAAAAGGATAAAGATTTCGGTTTTATTTACGGCAGAGAAATCCACGGAATTTCCGGCGCAACAATTTCCGCTAAGTCAATCACCAAAGGAATACACAAACTTTCTCTAATAATTGATTCGGTTATAAAATGGAAATAAATGTCACGCTGCTCCAACTGCCCAAAACATTGAAATTATTTTTAGCTTCAATTCTAATCGCTCTGCTCATTGGCGTTTCAGTCGGAGTGGCGTATCTTTCTCAAACAACGCATCTAAGTCCGAAGGGCACGGTGGAACGTTTCAACGGTAATCAGGAAAAAGACGAACTGGAAATGGAAGTTTCTTACTCCAAACCGATGGAGGAAATGCTGATAACTACTCATTCGCATATAATCAGCTTTTCTTTAATTTTCTTTCTTACGGGTTTAATATTCTATTTTTCGAGAATGCGGGATGGCGCCGTTAAAAAATTCATTCTGATTGAACCTCCTCTATCGTCGGTTATTTCATTCGGTTCAATATGGGGTATGCGCTTTATTCATTCGTCTTTTATATATCTCGCGATGCTGAGCGCCACTCTAATGTACTTAAGCCTTTATTTTATGATAATCTATTCTTTGAGAGATTTGCTGACGCGCAAGGAAGTTATACCCGAAACAACGCGGGGATAGATTTTTATTTATCGGTTATAAGAAACCTTTGGATAACTGATCCCGACGACAAAGTCGGGAGAAGAATCTCAATGTTACTCAAAATCGAGATATTTCGTCCCGCAAAGCGGGACTCAATATGACAAAAGAAAGTTTCGCAATGGCTTCTATAATTTAGAAGTCAAATAAATTTCAAGCATTAATCGGTTTTATTTTCGTTATCATTATCATTGCGTACATAAGGAGCGCAACTCCGAACCACTGCGCGGCTGTTAAAATATTACCGTGGAGAACGTATTCTAAAAGCGCTGCCGTAAGCGGGAAAGCCAATTCAAATATTGTGGATTTGGAAGCGGATATATTTTTTAATCCGTAGTAGTAAAGAAAAATCGCCGGTCCGCCGGTTGAAATTGCGATTATTAAAAAAATCGTCCACTGCGATAAATTTATATCGGCGACGGAATGCAAATCGCCCAGGGAAAGCGCAATAATAATCATAATTACGGTAGTAATTGTAAAACGAAGGTATGTCCCCAGCTCGAAAGAAATATTTTTCAAAGCTCTTTTACTCAGAACCGTTGAGCTTCCGTAAGACGCGGAGGCGAGTAAAGCAAACCCGGCGGCGTAAAGAGTATATTTCCCTGTTCCCAAATTGGGAATATCCACTCCGAAAGTCATAAGATAAGCTCCAAAAATAGCCGCGGCAGCCCAAATAAAAAACACGCGGGGTAATTCTTCCTTGAGTATAATCCTCGCTAAAAGCAGAGCAAAAAGAGGCTGCAGCTTTTGAATGAATATAACGATTGATAGATTTACAAAATGGACGTAGAATAACGCTTTCGTTATAGCCATTGTACCGATGGCTCCTCCGAAAACCGCAACTCCGATAAAGGAAATCCAATCTTTTCTATCGAGCAGTTTAAGATTTACAAATCTTTTCTTTAAAAACGGAGTAAGGATTAGAGTAACAACGGCGCTTTCAATCAGCACAACCAATGCAACCGGAATTGTGTATAATTCGGGTCGGAGCGCTATTCCGTCAATTCCCCAAAGAACCGCGGCTAATATTACAAAAAGAGAAGAAATATTTGAGTTACTGCCCTTCATAATGTCAACGGCAGGGTTTATTACCAATCTCAATTTTTCAGCTGATAATTATCGGCATTTTCCAATTAATGCAAAAAAATCAGAGCATCATATCGATCAGTTGGGAAACCTTCCTTTTCATCTCCTTTCTGTGAACTATTGCGTCAACAAATCCGTGATCGAGCAGGAATTCCGATCTTTGAAATCCTTTCGGCAAATCCTTTCCTATTGTTTCTTTAATTACGCGGGGACCCGCAAAACCGATTAAAGCCTCCGGTTCGGCAATATTGATATCCCCCAGCATCGCATAACTCGCGGTCACTCCGCCTGTGGTCGGGTCAACTAAAATAGAAATATACGGAATTTTTGCGTCGGCTAACCTGGCTAAACGCGCGCTTGTTTTAGCCATCTGCATCAATGAAAAAGCGCCTTCCATCATTCGCGCGCCGCCGCTTTGAGAGATTAATATCATCGGGCAACGCGTTTCGAAAGCTTTATCTATCGCGCGCGCCAATTTCTCTCCCACAACGGAGCCCATACTTCCGCCGATAAATCTGAAATCCATACAGGCGAAGGAGACTTTTTTGCCGTCTATCTTTCCCATTCCGGTTTTTACCGCGTCGTTAAGACCGGTCTTTTTAATTGCCGCCTGAACTCTATCGGTGTACTTTTTGGAATCGACAAATCCGAGAGGATCGGCGGAACGCATTTTTTTATCCATTTCCTTAAACGATCCTTCATCCAAAAGAATTTTTATGTAATCGTCGCTCCCAATCCTAAAATGGTAATCGCATTTCGGACAAACCCAATAATGCAATTCGAGTTGTTTCCTGTGTATTATTTCACTGCATGATTTACATTTTACCCACTGCCCGTCGGGGATATCCAATTTTTTGCTTTCGGGCGATATATTTTCTTTTTTTCTTCTGAACCAGGGCATTTTTACCTACTTTTCAATATTTGCAAAAATTGTAATTGTTTGAACGGGATTTTTTCTATCATTTGTATAAAGAGTAACAGTGCGAGTAATACTCCCCACTCTGTTTGACGAATCGAATTCAATCTTCAATTCCCCTTCTTCTCCCGGCTTCAAATTTCGGCTGCTGAGAACCGCCGCGGTACATCCGCAAGACGATTTGACATCTTTTATTAATAAATTTTCGCTGCCTGTATTCTTAAATCTGATTGTAACGTCAACAACGTCTCCTTCTTTTAATTTCCCGAAATTATGCTGATTCTTTTCCAATTTCAACAAGGGACCTTCGCTAACCGAAGAAGCGTTAACCGGCATTTCTACTTTGCCGGTTAATTTCAATCTGAATTCCGGCGCGTTAGTATCGTTAGAATAAATATATATTGTTTTTCTCTGAGAGCCTCGCCGTCCGCGGGAATTAAATTCGACATGAATTTTGATGGACTCGCCCGGAGCTAATTCTTCTTTCTCCGGTTTAGCCGCGGTACATCCGCACGATGCCCGCACTCGCGTAATTTTCAACACGTCGTCGCCGTTATTCACAATTATGTAATCGTGCAGAACCATTTCGCCCTGCGTTACCGTACCGAAATCATATTTTGTTTCGGGAGCCGATATTTTCGGACCGATTACCTGCGCGCTGTTAACCGCTGCGGCAATAAAAATAATGAAAAGTAATTTCTTCATTTTTTAATCCTCGCAATAAAATTCTTGAAGTAATTAGGTTCTAATAAATCAAAGTCCGAAATTAACAAATCTTTGCCAAAAATATAAGTCCACCTAGCGATATTAACCGCGTTGAACATAATTGGTTTGATTCTGTTTATCGAACTAACATCGCCGAAGACAATAGATTCGGGGTTTGATTCGTCTTCCAGTTCATTTTTTTTTACTAATCGCGTTTCGCCAATTTTCAAGTATCCGTTATAAGTAACAGAATAATCCGACAGATAGGCTTCTTCTACGTTTGTATTGGTAACAATAGTAAATTTTTCTCCATCTCTCAAATGAGACGAAATGGAATACGCCGCCGCGTCGAATGTAGGCACAGGACAAATCAAACTTCCGGCGCCCAGTGCAATTCCTTTCGCCGCCGCCATACCGATACGCAGCCCGGTAAAAGACCCCGGTCCCATTGAAACGGAAATAGTATTTAAATCTTCCGATTCTGTTTTCATTTCCTCCAGAAGATATTGTATCACCGGCAATAATTTCTCCGAGTGAATGTGTTTCCGCATAATGTTATGCTCAACATAAATATTTTCTTCTAACATAAGAGCGGCGCTGCAGATATCGCCGCTTGTTTCAACAGCTAATATTGGGAAAAGATTATTCATATTTATAAACCGCTATTTGCCTGTTTCCGTTTTCATCCAAAGATAATTTCACCTCATACTTTTTCCGGGGCAAAATTTCGGGGAACATATCCGCCCATTCTACAAATTTTACCGCATCAGCATCGTTAATATACTCATGAAAACCGAAATCGAATAATTCATTCTCCTTTTCAATCCGGTAAAAATCGAAGTGAAAAACTCTTTTCATACCGTAATATTCGTTAACGAGCGCAAAACTGGGCGAATCTACGCCCGAAATATTCCACCTTCGGCAAATCAATTGAGTAAGAGTGGTTTTCCCCGTCCCCAAATCGCCAATTAGTGCAATTGTATCTCCTTCGGAAAAAACAGCGGAAAGTTCCTCCGCAGCTTTTGCCGTATCCTCAATTCGGAGAATGCTCCTCTCCAATATCAGCCTCATTAAACTTTGCTCTCCATGGTTATAACCGGTAAAATCATCTCTTCCATTGAAATTCCGCCATGTTGAAACGTGTCTTTATAATGACTCAAATATTTATGATATTCCGTCGGGTAAACGAAATAATAATCCTCTTTAGCAATTATGTAACCGATAGTACTCCCTCGGAAAGGCAGTTTATAATCCCGCGGTTTATCAATAAACAGCGCGTGTTTATCTTCCGCTTTAAGATTCCTGCCGAACTTGAAGCGTAAATTTTTGGACGCCTGACGGTCTCCTAAAACTTTTGCTCCGCGCAGAGTTCTAATACTTCCGTGATCTGTTGTAACAATTACCTTAGCGTTTTTCATGCGGGAAATCACTTCAAAAGTAGCGAGCAGCGACGAATGCATAAACCAACTGTTTGTAAGCGACCGGTAAGCGGGTTCGTCGGGAGCTATTTCCTTCAGCAGGTCGGAATCGCTTCTGCCGTGAGCGACCATATCGAGGAAATTAATTACGACCGCCATTAAATGAGTTTTTTTATGGGAATGTACATTCTGCTGAAATCCTCTGCCTACATCGGGGTCGATAATTTTCATATATTTTAATTCATTCCGAAGAGTAATATTTTTTTTCGCGAGCTGCCGCGCAAGAAGTTCTTTTTCGTATTTGTTCTGACTGTTTTCATCCTCCCTCCCGCTCTGCCAAATATCGGGGTATTCACTCTGAATTTCAGACGGATACATCCCGGCAAAAAGCGCGTTCCGCGAATACGGCGTGGCAGTCGGGAGAATGGAAAAATAATATTCTTTCTCTATATCGAACATATTCAGAAGATGTTTTTCCATCACGAACCATTGATCCAGGCGAAGGCAATCCAGAACAAAAAGGAATACCGGACCTTCGCTGTTTTCAACTTCGGGAATTACATACTTATCAATGATATCGGTCGTTAGAACCGGAATTTCGGAATCCGGCTCCGAGTTAACCCAATCCCTGTAATGTCTTTCAACAAATTTACTGAATTCCTGGTTGCATTCTTTTCTCTGCTCATTTAAACTCTGTCTTAAATCCATTTCTCTATGCTCGTCAAACTCCAAATCCCACCCGACTAACTTCAAATAAATCTCAATCCAATCGTTATAATCGTTTATCATCAGCATTTTTTGAGAAATTTGATTAAACCCATGAAGATAATCTTTCGCTACATATTCTCCGGATATTTTTTTGCTTTCGAGCAGCTTTTTACAAACCATCAATATCTGCGAAGGGAGGACGGGTTTTATTAAATAATCGGATATTTTACTCCCGAGCGCGTCGTGCATAAGACTTTCTTCCTCGCTTTTAGTAACCATAACTACCGGCACATTCGGATTAATGTCCTTTATTCTCGAAAGAGTTTCAAGCCCTCCGAGTCCGGGCATCATTTCGTCCAAAAATATCAAATCGAACGACTCGTTTTTCACTTTTTCAATTGCGTCCGGTCCGTTTGTAACCGTGTCAACGTCATAATTCTTTTCCGTCAAGAAAATAATGTGCGATTTTAGTAATTCTATTTCGTCGTCAACCCAAAGAATCTTTGCTTTATTCATTTTGAAATCCGTTTTCTTTAATATTACTGAATTGATATACTAACATCAAGTCCCGCTTCGTTTGTTGTGGTTGGAGGAATGCGCGACGCTCCTTCCGGAACGACCGATGTTCTCTTATAATAGACGGAAAGCGTTACGCGCGAGCTCATTACATATTTAATTCTCGGCTCAAGAGTCGTCCTTGTAGTTCCGTCCTGCGGCTTGCCTTCCTCTTTAAAATTATCCATTTCGAAAATAATAACCGAGTTTTTACCGCTAGTATAGTTGAACGATATTTCGATATCGTTTTTCAGCGATAAACCGAACAGGGGTATTTTGAAGCCCGATTTTGAAAAACTCGCCGTAACCGAAATATCCCTTGAAAATGATTGGGTAATATTTCTAGTAGATATACCCAAATCGTAGGATGTTTTAGTTGAATATTTTATCGAACCGCTGAGATTGCCGTCCCATAATTTGTTGAAAGTTAAATTCATTCCTAAAAGCGGAGCAAAACCGTAAGTGATTTTTTGCGTCTGCGTTTCCGGCACTCCGTCGGGATTAATGCGCCAGCCTTCGGAATACTTTGACGTATAAGCATGGTTAAGGGATACATTTTTCGCAAAGCTTTTAAAAATGCTGATCTTTTCCAATCCGCTCCAAGAAATCCGCCAATTCGGACGTGGAATATATTTAGCGTAATTTCCGATTAGTGGAATTTTCGATAAAAGCGGAATAGTTTCCATTCCTTCAACAAACGCATCGGAAAGAGTTTGATTAGGATTAACAGAATTTGCCCCTCCGTCTCCTTTGTAAATTTCAGCCACTTTAAGAATTCCGGTGTTAAATATTAAAAATTTCGGCATACTCAAAAACGACCTATTCAGCGTTCCGTTTGAAGTAAGGTTATCGACCGTTATATTGCCGAATTCATCTGTTGAAATGGAAGTACTTTTATTTAAACCCCAGCCCACATCCCACGAAAGGTCAATATTAGCGCCTTCCCATAAAGGGCGTCTGGTTTTGAGTGAGATTGTATTTTTCTGAGAAAACTTATCCGATAAATTACCGAACGGCGCCCGAGGACCAATTTCATAAGACAATCCGAGCATAAAGAGTCTCGAAGGTCCCTGACTCTGCTTCTGCCTGATTCCCCAGAAATTACCGAATCCCGAACCTGTGCCCTTTAATCCATTTCCGCTTAAAGAATTATTCTGTGAAAATTTCAAGTCGATATTGTCGTAATCGAAAAACAGCCATTTCGTACCGTCGATTAGTAAACTAAGAACCTTCGCAAAAACCGGTTTCTTCACCACAGTAGAATCTTTATTTTCATCGCCGGTTTTATTGCTTGTCTTCCCTTTGGAAATGTTAACCGGATTATTCCTCAACCTCCCTCTGCCTCTCGTATTTCTGCCTCTCCCGGAGGATTTAGGCGAATCCGTCCCTCTGAATAACGGAGCAAAAAGCGATTTTAATTTAATTGATAATCCGGTAGTTATTCTATTTGAGAACCCGGCTCCTCTTCCTAAGTCCTCCTGATTGAAATTATTCTGCCATTTGTAATTAACGCTGTAACCGCCGTTGAGTTTGAAAAATCTGTCCAAATTCCAAAGAGTCGGAAGTTTCGGTTTAGTATTAATATCGAAAGTTTGATTATAGCGGTAATCCCTTCCAAAAAATGAACCGCCGAATATATCCCGCCAAAGTTCCTTTTCCGTCCGCTCAATACCGTTAGGCAAAATGAGCAAATTGGCAAGCGAGGAAGCGATATCCAATTTATAACTAATCCCGATATTAAAAAATCCGCCGTCTGTAATTTTCCATTTGAACGCCAAATTCCGTTTGGTTGTAAAATCTCTCTGAATCGACGGCTCCGGATTCACGCGAGTCCTTTCATCCGGTCTGCTGAGCTGAAACGAACGTTTTCTGTTCGCGCTGAAACTCGTATTAAACGACTGCGGAGTATAATATATTTTCACATTCCTATAATCGGAAAAAATCTTGAACAGCGCTCCGACAATAGGAATGTTAGCCGGGTAAAAGAAATTGTCTCTACTGAAATTAAGAGAGTATTTTGCCGAAGCGTTCCATACCCAGTTCCGTTTGCTAACCGTGGTAGGATTTCTTCCGATAGATTTATTGTAATTGAAATTTAAGGAAATGTTATTTATCAGTTTATCGGCATACCACGACTTTGACGGAATTTTAAACGTAATGTTGGATAATGTCCAAGTATCGGACACCTGCAAAGTTTGGCTTTGTGAAATTATTTCGTTAGCTAAGAATGCCGCGGTTTCCTTAGGCAGTCCATCGCGGATTAATTTTTCTTTTTCCAGAGTCGCGGCTTCATCAACTTTAATATCCGTCCCAGGTTTGTAAAGCGGTTTCGATATCGATTCGGTATGCGAATAATTCAACCTGAAATTACTGCCTTTCATTTTAACCGGAATAAGTTTCATCACGTCTAAATCCATCGCCACGCCCCAGCTTTTTTTATCTACCCTCGATCCAAATCTATTGCCTAATTTATGAAAATAGGGATCCGTTTGACTAAGATTAGCTTTAACGGATAAAACATCGGCAATAGTAACGGAAGTTGATGTGCTGTAAGCCCATCCCGGCGTATCGTCCGCTCCGATAACTCTAAGTTCGTTGACCCAAATTTCACCGCTAACCCGTCCGTTTGCGGGTCGCGGAGACGCTTTTTTAGGATTATAAATACCGAATGTAAAGAACGATACCCGCGTTAAAGTAGGATTACCGCGAACGCCGTAAGAGTGACCTTTTTTACCTGGAACGGCAATTTTGAAAAGTTGATTAACGCTGTCCCGCGCCTGCTTAATAGCTGTTATTTCTGAAAATTTGATGGAAATTTCTTTCCAGCCCGCTTGAACCGGCTGCCGGTATTCATAAAAATTCAATGAATCGGAACCAAAACGGAAATAAACTTCGGAATTATAACCTTCATCGGCGTCATAATGGGAAATTGAATTGGGATCGGCATCGTTAACGTCCCCGTGAACAAATAATTTCATTTCCCGGTAGTTGAACAAATCAATCGGGCGGTATAAATATTTAACTATTTCTCTTCTATCCGATTCTTCCAATTCATTTATATTTATGAGAAGGGACTGCTCATTTTTAAAAACTTCCTGATCGGGTTTACTTCTGTCTCTTTCCTGAAAAACTCCCGGCGGGGATGAATAACCAGGATTATCTTCAATATTTATTGTCGATACAGTTAAAACGGTATCCGATTCGTCAACCTTGCCGGTAATAAGAACTTTCTGCCATTGGTTGCCGACAAGATTAAGATCCGCTAAGCGAAGATGAACAGGCTGGTTAACTCCGCTAATCCAAAGTCGTATATATTCCACAAGAGTAAATGTAGGGTCGCCGATTTTTTCTATATAATCTTTTAGAGGAACCCGGAAGAGATACCACTTTTGGCTGCCGTCGCCTCCGCCGGCGATAAAATCATTTGTCGAATCTAACGGAACTTCGTACCGGAAATAACTATTTAATCTATCGAGAGTAAAGTTTCTGTTTAAATCTTCCGTATCCGGCAGCAATCCAACGTCCGTAAGAGACGCGTTCCCTTCTGTTCCGTTGATACGAGAATAATCGGGGTTATTGGAGAGTGTAAATGAAAAATTATCGTTCGCCGGATCGTTCCCAAGTCCCAAAGTGTCTAATACCCTTTCCTGCGCGTTGGGAATTCCATCAATACCGGTATCCTCGCCGTCGTCCACATTATCGTTCTGATTCTTATCCTCCGAATCGAGTATGCCGTTCGGAATTACATCTTCGCTTATCTCTCCCAAATCGATATAAAGTTTTCCTCCTTCGGGAACCGAAGGCATATTTAAGTAAAATTCGATGAATTCTATATTCTCTTCCACTAGATTATTTGCCGTAGAAGACAATAATCTCATTACACCGCCCCACATTTTTTCCGGATCGTCGAGTTTAGGATTTTTATTATACGCTCCCCGTTTTGTTGGATCGAATACATAATCGAGCACCGTTACCTGCCTGTCTTCCCGCGCAACGCTTTTTCTGTTGCCCCAAATATCTTCAACAAATACATTTGACGGAAGAACATTGTACCAATAACTGTCGCCTTTATATCTCATTATATCTTCTTTATCAAGATTCTGAGGAATTGTCGGCATATTATCGGGAATGCTCAAATCGTGCCAGCCGGTATATGAAACGCCAATCGGAATTATTCTTTTGGCGCCTTCAAAATCGTCAATATAAGCAATGGACTTTCCGGCGTCGCTCGATATTGTACTTTTCTTTGTGTTGGGATCAGGATTTATATAAGCGAACTCGCCTTTAAAAATAACATTGGACATGGTTTTAGTTGAGATTAAATAATCCAAACCCTTCGTTATAAAGGGTAGATCGATTGACGAAAGAAAATCGATACCAAAGATCGAATTATTCAACGGTTCTTCTCCGATACGCACTTTATCCGAGAGTGTCTGCTGATTTAAGTTTAAGAGGGAAAAACCTAATTTTGTTTTTTTATTAAATTCATACAATCCTCTAAATCCAATCAGAGTTTTCGAAGCCAATTGAAAAAGATCATTCTGCTCGTAAGTAATTTTAAGTTTTGCGCCCGGAACAAGCGCCGCGTCGTTTCGAATTATTATTTGTCCAATTGAGTAATCAACCGAATAATCAGCGCCCTGACTTAACTCGCGTCCGTTCAAAGTAACCCGAACAGAGTTTTCAACAACGTTAAAACCGATATTATAAATTGAAGACGTTACCGCCGAATACTCGCCGAGGAGAATGAATTTATCCTTTGCTCTATCCTGCTGCGCGAAAGTTTTAGTTGTATCGTAAACAGAGTTATAAGCCAGCGCGGCGTCCAACTCGGGAGGAAGGTCGCGTCCGAAAGGTTCGAGAACCGGAAATATAATTTCCCCCGTTTGGGGCAGAATAGTCTGCCCGGGAAGGAAATCGAACGCCCCGTCAGGTTCGGAACTTGTTCCGCTTTCATCGGTTTCATCCAAGCCGAATATTGTTGTAAGCTGCTTTCCATTAATATTATCCGTAGGTTCCTGACCGTCGATGATGAATCGGATATCCATTTTGAATCCTTCTTTTTTCACATCGCGTCCGCCGACCGGATAAATATTTCTCAGTTGAAGTTTCCACGCCTGTTTAAATTTCGGTTCTAAATTTGCCGGTTTAATCAATTTTAAAATAATAGCCTTTGACGTATCCGACGGAATATCCTTTATAAACTCGCCGTAGTAAATATCTTCGGGACCGTTCCTCCCTTCAATTCTATAAGCAATCCCAATAGCGTCCGTCGGCTGAATTTGAGATTTGAAAGTAATAAAACCGGCATAAGGATCGTAATCGTAATCCGTGCCTTCAACAAGTCTGACGAATCTTCCTCCAATTACATTTGTTCCTTTCTTTTGTTCAATATCATTTGAACGGAGCGAATCGTCATAAAAATCGGTGATAGTCTGCCCGTTAATTCTTCCTCTAAGATTAATAAAAGCGTTTCCGTTTCTCTCTTTGGAAGTATTTACGTTCCCGACGGTGGTTTTCCAAACTTCCAGATCTTTAATTCTGTAGAAATTTTCTAAAGGTCCGATATTTGGGACGGCGAAACCGTACACGTTGTTAAAAATTTTCGAAGTTCTGCTGGCGTAAACCGTATCGACAAAATAATGATTCTCGGAATAATCGTAAGCGTGTATTTCGAATTTATTCTTTTCGCTTCCGCCGCTGACGGATACTTCCTGAATCTCGGATTTTTTCTGGGAAGCAAGAGCGGTCATACTAAAAGGTCCTAATTGGAATTTTGCTTTTACTCCGAAAAGAGCTTCCGAACCGCCGACAAGCTGCGAAGCGCGCAGAGAAACATTGCCGGCTTCAATACTCTGAATAATTTCGTCGTCATATCCGGCGTATTTAATATTTAATTGATTCTCGTACTCGAACGTCCTTTCGGTATTCCAATCCGCGCCGATATTCAATTTATCGCCGATAGTTCCTTTCACATTAATTTGAACAGTCTGCTTAAAATCAGGCTCGTTTCGCGTATTCCCCAATCTCGAAGCTGTCAATCCCTCGGTTTTTTCATTCCTCCAAGCTCCGTGAATATTTACCGCTCCATTAATCTTTAAACTTATTTTCGGAGGTCCGAAAATACTTAAAAAGGAAGTACTCGGCAGAGGAATTTCGATATTTGTTATTTCAGAAAGAAGCGCGCTTAAGTCATTCCTGTCCTCTTTCAGTTCATACTTATAAGCTAACTTCTCCCAGCTTTTTCTTTTCAGGGATTCCATTCGAATTTTTATGTAAGTATCCAAAGGAATTTTAAGAAATTCTTTTACTTCCTGACCTGCAATAGTTTCCTTAATCAGTACAAATTTCCCCGTTGAATCAAGCTCGACGGTTCTTCGGAAAAACCTTCCGGTTGGCGATAAGAAAAAGGAGGATTTCTTTTTCTCTATTAAAGGAACTATTGGGGGGTCGGTTCTCTGAAATCGGAAGTATTTTAATCGTCCGGTAGAATCCAAAGACCTTGGGTCAAACACCAATGAATCTGTTTCTGTGGAATCGACAAAAGTGGTGTCCCGGTAATCATTACTATCCGATTGCTGAAGCAGCAATTCTTCAAAAGTTAACGGGGATTTAAATTTGTTCGGAAGTTCTTCATTCCTCGACGACGAGTAAATAAAAACGAAAGAAAAAACCAACAATAATGATACTATCGGAAGGTTTTTCGAAACAAATTTACTAATATTTTTCACTATAGGAATAATCTGAATACCTAATTAATAAAGATACAGTTATAGTAAATTTCTTTCTATAGAACCTCCTAATTTTTTACATTTCAAACGTTAAGTTATTGATAATAAACAATAAATTCAATAAATAATCGAGTTATAAAATGATGTCATTTATGTGCGTCGGCACATCAATTGTCTCGATTATCTCATTCTCATGAACAACCACACAGCTCAACTTATTTCCGACACATGCGCCGGTATCAATATAGAGAGAATTTGACGATTCCACGAACGTAATTTCCTTCTGTTTTGTATGCCCCACTATCTGTAATTTACCGAGATCGAGCAGTTCCTGGCGGTTCCAAAGAACTCCACGGTCGCTCTTATAATCCATCTTTATCAGCGGTTCAAGCAGACTTAAATTATCTTTATAATTCATCGGCGCTATTTTTGAGTAAACCGCCGAAATTCCGGCATGCGATATGAAACAGTCGTCGGTATTATAAAAAAGAGGAGCTTTAATTAAGTAATCTATATGGGGAAAAATATCCTCTTCATGGTCTTCGTAAGAAGCAAGAGTTGATTCGTTTCCGTTAAAGACCCAAGAACGGGCAAAAATTGAGGAAGGATCCTTAAAAAACGCGTGAAACATATAATCGTGATTACCGGGCGTGAAAAGAATTTTTTCACTCATAATCAAATTGATTACTTCCCTGCTGTTGAGTCCCCTGTCAACAAGATCGCCGATAATATAAAGGGGAATATTATTATACTGGGACTTAATTTTGTTATAAAGTTCCTTAAGCGTATAAAAACATCCGTGAACATCACCAATAACAGCTAACATGCAACACCTTAAATATGATAATTTTCATAAGCAAATTGTAAAAGTTTATCCCGAAAATTCGGATGAGCGATGTTAATTAAAGATTTGGCTCTTTCCTGAATTGATTTACCGAAAAGTTGAGCGACTCCGTATTCGGTAACAACGTAATGCACATCTCCTCGAGAAGTGACAACTCCGGCTCCGGGTTTTAACATCGGAACAATTCTCGAATATTTCAGATCCTTCGTAGTGGAAGGCAAAGCAATGATCGGCTTTCCTCCTTCCGAATGAGCCGCGCCGCGTATAAAATCGACCTGTCCCCCGATTCCGCTGTAAAATTTTGTCCCCATCGAATCCGAGCAAACCTGTCCGGTAAGGTCTATTTCAATGGCGGAATTAATAGCAATCATCTTTTTATTCTGAGCGATAACAAATGGATCGTTCACATATTCCTGAGGATGAAATTCTATTATCGGATTATTATCGATAAAATCATACGCTTTGCGAGTGCCCAAACAGAACCCGGCGATAATTTTGCCGTGATGAATGGATTTCTGCTCTCCGTTAATAATCCCTTCCTCAACAAGTTCAATAATTCCGTCTGAAAACATTTCCGTATGAACGCCGAGATCTTTTTTATTTTTCAAATATTTCATTACGCTGTCCGGAATTGCTCCGATTCCCATTTGCAGGGTTGAGCCGTCCTCAATCATCTCCGCAATATAAAGACCGATCCGGTCGTACACTTCGAGCAACCTTTTGTCGGTTTTCGGATCAACTTGAGGCAGTTCCATCAGCGGTTCGTTATGTTCCACAATGAAATCAATTTTATTTATGTGTATAAAGCTGTTCCCCAATCCGCGGGGCATTTCCTCATTGATTTGCGCTATAATTGTATTCGACTTTTCCGTCGGAGTTTTGATGTTCCCCGCGTCAATTCCGTAACTGCAGTAACCATGCTCATCCGGAGGGGAAACATTGATAAGAGCCACATCGGAAGTCAGAATTCCATTTTTAAACATTAATGTTACTTCGGAAAGGAAAATCGGAATAAATTCTGCTCTGCCTTCGTTAACCGCTTTCCGCGTATTGCCGCCTATAAAAAATGCTTTATGCTTAAAATGCTTTTCCATTCCCGGTTTGGCATACGGCAGGTCGCCGACGATGAGAATATGATATATATTCACGTCAAATAAATCATCTTTTCTTTTAACCATCGCTCTAATTAATTCAAGCGGAGCCGCGCAGCCCGGCTGAACGACAATATTATCGCCGGATTTAATAACCTTTACAGCTTCTTCGGCAGTAACAACTTTCGATGTATATTTTGCCTGCCAAGGCGCTTTCGCAATTTTTTTATCTCTAATCTCTTCCTGTGTCATCCTATTTTCATTACCTAATTATGCGAAAAAAAATGAAGTCGTCTATATTCTAAATTAAACGTTTCCGCAATAGTTTCATTGGAACAATATCCCTTATGCGTGCAAACGCCGCGTCCTAATCCAATATCTCCGATAACCGCGTTTGCTATTCCGCAGTTTGCTATCTTTAAAATATAATCTATTGAGGCGTTTGTCAATCCGTAAGTTGCCGTGCGGCAGACTAAAGCCGGCATATTGGGCACACAATAGTGAATAACATCATGTTTAATAAAAATCGGGGTCGAAATTGAAGTAGGGCGGCTTGTCTCCACACAGCCTCCCTGATCGATGGCAACATCGACAATAACGGCGCCTTTTTTCATAGTTTTCACAATTTCCTCGGAAACCAGATTAGGCGATTTTTCGCCTTTTACCTGAACAGCGCCGACAAACAGATCGGCAAATTTAGCTCCACGAGCTATTGTGTAGGGATTAGCGACAACGGTGGTTACCTGCTGAGAGAGTAAATTCTCAATCCGCTGCAGCCTTCTCAAATCCTTGTCCAGCACAATCACCTGCGCGCCGCGTCCTAACGCCGAACGCGCGGCATTAAGACCTACAATGCCCGCACCGAGAATAACGACCGCCGCGGGCGCTACGCCGACAATCCCTCCCATTAAAATTCCTCTGCTGCCGGAAATATCGCTGGATAAATATTTTTCGCCGACTTGGATAGCCAATTGACCGGCAATTTCACTCATCGACTGAAGGACGGGTAAATTCTCATTTTTCTCTATCAATTCGTAACTAACGGCGGTAATTTTCTTTTCAATAAGCGTATTAATTATATTTTTTCTGCCGACAGCGAGATGAAGGAACGAAAACAAAATCTGTTCAGACTGAAGCATATCGGCTTCCCTGTCGGTAAGAGGCGAAATTTTAGCGACCAATTCCGCCCTTTGATAAATTTCTTCGGCGGAATAAACAATTTTAGCTCCAACCTTCTCATAATCTTCGTCGGTAAAATGACTTTCGATACCTGCATTTGTTTCAATAAATACAGTATGCCCGGCTTTTGTAAGCGTGTCAACACCGGCGGGAGCGAGAGCTATCCTCTTCTCCTCAAGTAGAGTTTCTTTTGGAATACCAATTCTCATAATTCAATTCATTTTTTTGAAACAAACTAAAAATACTTATAAATCCGAATAAAAACAACGTAAAGATTTAGACATGTGATATAGCTCTGCCATTTTTAAGCGCGGATACAACATTTTTCGCGGCAAGTTCAGCCATAGCATTTCTCGATTCGACTGTTGAACTGCCGATATGCGGCAGCAGAGTTACGTTATCCAACGAAAGGAATTTTTTATTAACTCGCGGTTCCCCTTCGTACACATCCAAACCGGCGGCGAGTAAATGCCTCTTTTTCAAAAGCTCAATCAGCGTTTCTTCATCAACAATTTCGCCTCGGGCGGTATTTATCAGTATTGCCCCTTTTTTCATTTTTTTTAATTTTTCAGAATCTAACAAATGAACCGTTTTTTCGTTTAACGGCACATGCAGAGAAACAACGTCCGAAATTTGGAGCAATTTATTCAGCGAAACCTTTTTTGCCGACAATTCCTTTTCGGCTTTTTCATTCTTACTTCGTGAAAAGTAATAAATTTTCATTCCGAACGCCGCGCATCTTTTAGCTGCGGCGAAACCTATCCTTCCCATTCCGATAATGCCGATTTTCTTTCCTTTTAATTCCGTTCCGAGTAATAATTCAGGTCTCCAACCGCGGAATTTCCCTTCTCTCAAAAATTTTTCAGCTTCATTTACCCTTCTTGAAGTCGCAAGAATCAAAGCCAAAGTCAAATCAGCCGTAGCGTCGGTTAAAATACCCGGCGTGTTTGTAACCGTAATTCCTTTGCTTTTAGCATACTCAACGTCAATATTATTATACCCGACGGCATAATTTGCAATTACTTTGCAGCTGGATAAAGAATCTATCACTTCTTTATCAATTTTATCGAAAAGAAGGGTTATCAGCGCGTCGGCGTTCCCGGCTCTTTTAATTAAATTTTTCTTGGAAAGAGGATTTTTCCCTCTATGGACAACCACTTCGAAACCCTCAGCGTTCAATATTTCCTCGGCGACAGAGGGAAGTTTATATGTAACGAATACTTTCACCTAACTAACCGAATAATAAATTTACGATAAAAACCGCGCCGACTATTCCGGCTAAATCCGCCATAAGTCCGACAAAAAGCGCGTGCCTTGTTTTACGGATATTTACCGCGCCGAAATAAACCGCAAGCACGTAGAATGTGGTTTCAGTAGAACCGAAAAATGTGGAGACCATTATTCCAATCAACGAATCGGGACCGTAAACGCTCATGATTTCAGCCATAACTCCCGCCGAACCGGAGCCGGAAAGGGGTCTAATTAGAGCCATCGGCAGCGCTTCCGGAGGCATACCGATTATCTGCGCGGGATAGGATAAAATATTCTGAAGAACGTCCATCATTCCCCCGGCTCTGAATATTCCAATGGCGACAAGCATTCCCACTAAATAAGGAATAATTTTTACCGCTATGTCGAATCCTTCTTTAGCGCCTTCGACAAACGCCTCGTAAACTTTTACTTTCTTAATTGCTCCGTAAATTACAAACGCGAAAATAATAAACGGAATAGCGAGAACGGATATCATTGTAACAACCGTTTTGAAAGAGTCCGGATTAATAAAACCGGACATTCCCTTCATAAAAGAGAGCGCTCCGGAAGTAAGCAGAGCGAGAAACACCGCGATGATAAAAAAGACGCTTAAAATCTTTTTGTAAGAACCGGCGAGCCATTTTTTGAAATAATCTCTGCCAAGCGTAAATTTCTCGAATAATTTCGAAAGAGTAATAGCGGTAATAGTTGCGCAGGAAGCTCCGAAAATTGAAGTGCCGATAATAATTGTCGGGTCGCTGCTGCCGGAAGCAGCTCTAATGGCAATTGCGGTCGCGGGAATTAATGTTAAACCTGCGGTATTGATAGCGAGAAAAGTTACCATCGCATTAGTAGCGACGCCTTTGTTCTCGTTCAGGTCTTCCAATTCCTCCATAGCTTTCAAACCGAAGGGAGTAGCCGCGTTACCCAAGCCGAGCATATTAGCGGAAATATTCATAATAATGGACCCCATAGCCGGATGGTCTTCGGGAACATCGGGAAAAAGGAATTTCGTAACCGGTCTTACCGCGCGGGCAATCAATTTAATCAATCCCGCGTTATCCGCAATTTTCATTACTCCGAGCCACAGCGCCATTATGCCAATCAATCCCAACGCGATAGTAACCGCCGTTTGCGCGTAATCAATCGCGGCGTTAGTAACGTCTTTCATTTTAACAAACTTAATTTCTTCAAACTTTAGCGTGACCGCCGCTTTAAGCGAATCGGTCGCAATGAACGCGTCAACATTTCCGGTCAGATCATTGTCATTGCCGGATGCAGCCGCCATCTCCTTCCATAATTTCGGCGTGTTTTCATCCGTAATTAGATAGAAAGGATTTTTTTTGCGGTCTTTCCGAAACGATATTTTTATATCCTGCTCAAAATCGCTATCAATTTTGCGGGAATAAAATTTGTTGAATTCCTCCGCGCTCACTTTAATTCTGCCGGAATAATTTTTTAATTGGGAAGAAATCAACGGTTCGTTAAAAATAATCTCCGCTCGGAATTCTTCTCCGTTTTTATATTTATTGCCCGCCTGATCGCTTAAATCCGTTACTATTGCCGCTCCTATTCCAAGAACCAAAAGGGCAGTCCACACATAATTCAGCATTAAGAATCTCCGTTAAGATTAAGCAGAAAAATTTTGTGCCTAAATTAAGAATTCTTTCAAATATTTCCTCATTTTAATTTAGT
>CAYNUJ010000021.1:0-27802 GCA_964400095.1 uncultured Melioribacteraceae bacterium | reverse complement strand
AAGAATTTATACTATCAGCGGCGTGCATGTTAAAACTCTTTATCATAACAGCACAATTGACGACGGCAGAGAACCGTGGGATTTAACCACGAAAGATGGAATGGACGCCGCCTACGGAGTTTACATTTTTCAAGTGCACGCTCCCGATATAGGAGAAAAAATAGGTCGCTTTGCAATTATTAAATGAAATAAATATTAGACTTTGAGAAAATAATGTTTAAATATAAGATATTTCACATTTTTACTATTGTATTAGTACTCGTTAATTTTACGGCAGCGCAAAGTATTTCAAAGAGCGGAACAACCGCCGCCAATTTTCTCGAGATAGGCGTCGGCGCTTCCGCGCTTGGCGTTGGAAGCGCTTTTGTAAGCGTGGCTAACGACGCCTCCTCATTGTACTGGAATGTCAGCGGTATTGCTAATTTGAATAGCTACGAATTTGTTGTATCTCATACTAATTGGCTGGCGGATACAAAATTTGATTTCGCCGGATTAGTTATTCCCTTAGGCAACGAAGGTGTTTTGGGAGTTTCATTCACTTCTTTGTCTATGAGCGATATGAAAGTGCGAACCGTTGAATTGCCCGAAGGTACCGGCGAATTTTTCAGCTCGGGAGATATTGCCATTGGAATTTCATATTCCAATAAATTAACCGATAGATTCTCTCTCGGTTTAACCGCAAAGTATATACAGCAAAACATTTGGCATATGAACTCGCGTGGATTTGCCGTTGACCTCGGAATTCTTTTTCAAACGGATTTATTCGGCGGAATGGTTATTGGCGCGGCTATCCGTAATTTTGGAACGCCGATGAAAATGGACGGCAGGGATTCGCGGTATTTCATAAGAGTTGATCCGAATAAACAAGGTTCGAACGACCAAATACCCACTAATATCGAAATGGATTCGTGGGATTTACCGCTTTCGATTCAACTGGGCGTGTCGTCCGATGTTATTAAAACCGATGATTATAAATTCAGCGTCGCAATAGACGCTATTCATCCGAATAATAATTATGAAAGTTTAAACATCGGGACGGAATTTGTTTATAATAATTTTTTATTTTTTCGCGGCGGTTATCGTTCCTTATTTCTCAAGGACGGAGAAGGGGGTTTAAGTTTTGGATTCGGAATTACTTCAAAACCTCTTTTTTCGAATTCGCTCGTAAAATTTGATTATGCTTTTGTTGACTACGGAAGGCTGGACAATATACATTCTTTTGCAATTAATATAAGTTTTTAATGGAAACAATCAGGAAAAAATACTTTATAGTTCTTTTATTGCTTTTATTTGCGTTTTCAAATACCGCCGCCGCTTTGGACGACAGTCTGAATTTTGCAGACAAAAACAATTTCATATTAAAACCCGTCGCAACTGTGGGACCGATAAAAATATATCCCGATGAATTTATCAACGGTTTTGATTTTGGACCGGCGTTTATTCGGAAGATGCAGAACCCGAGATCGGCGTATTTGAAATATATGATAAACGAAAAATTATTGGCGCTATACGGATTAAGCATTAAGCTTGACACCCTATCCGAAGTTAAGGAAATATATGAAGCGTTTTCAAATGATTTGACGACCGAAAAAATGTTTAGAGAAGAAATTCTTCCCAAAGTTGAAATAAGCGAAGATGAAATTGATACGGTTATAAATCAAAAAATTTTACATCTGAAAATTAAGTGGATATTTTACCAAACGAAAAACGAAAATAAATTTGTTTACAGTAAATTAAACGATAAGATCTATTTCGATTCCGTTTTTACAAGTCAATTTAAAAACGGCGCGAAAAGAGATGAAAGAGAATTGGAAATTACAAGATATCATCTAAGTTTAAGAAACCCTGACTTCGCTAAAATTATAGATACTTTGACTATCGGTAAAGCGTCTAAACCGTTTTACAGAAACGGCGGCTGGTACATTTTCAAATTAGAAAAAGCATGGAAAGATATTATTGTAAATGAAGAGCAGTATAGCCGTCTTAAGAGCGAAGCCGTTACTTCTTTAAAGAAAAAGAAGATGGATGCGCTGAGCGATATTTATGTTGATAAAATAATGACGGAAAATTCTCCTACCATTAAAAGAATACCTCTTAATATAGCCGTTGCTTTTATTGCCGATTTTATGCTTCCGCGGGAGAAATATAAAGATTGGAATGTGTCTTCTTTTCTTCAAAAGGCTGTTAAAAAATCGGGAATTAAATTGCCGCCGCAGGCTAACCGGCTGCCGCTGATTGAATATATTAACGGAAATATTTCCATTCGGCAATTTTTAATTTGGTTCAGAACAAGAATTGATTATATCAAACTTGATAAATCAAACTTTGACGCGTTTTACGCTTCAGTTGAGCAATTAGCATGGCGCATGACCCGCGACACATTTTTGACATTTGAAGCTGAGAAAAAAGGCTATGATAAAAATCCGGATGTGATAGAGCATGAAAAATGGTGGAAAGAGAAAATTTTGTACAGCGCGGCAAGAAACAGTTTGTTGAACTCTATAAATATGAAATTTAAAGAGAATAAGATAACCGGTAATAATATTTCAAAAACCGAAAGAGAAGAAATGAATTATCAACTTGGCGTTAAAATATTTAGAGCGCTTCAAAAATTGAAAGCGGAATATCGCGTGACTATTAATAATAATGTGTTGAATTCATTAAAACTTTTAGACGAAAATGAAAAAAAAGCGATTGATTTTTATGCTGTAAAAAAGGGCGGACTCATTCCGCGCACTCCGTATCCTACAATAGATTATAGTTGGAAGAGCTGGGATTAATATATGATATCGAAACGATTAAATATAATTCTTATATCTTTCACTCTAATTTTGCTTTTAAATTCGTGTTCAAAACAGAATGAATCCAAATACATTTTAACGTATTGGTCGTCTAACAGCACTTATGAAATAAAGTATTCCCAAATGATAGTAGCCCGCTGGAATAAAGCTCATCCGGATAAACTAATAAAATACCAGCCCGTGCCTGAAGGTCAATCGAGCGAGGAAGTTATTCTTGCCGCCGTTGTTGGCGAAACAACTCCGGATATTTATTCCAATATGTGGCAGGGCGATGTGGAGACTTATGCTCATGCGGGCGTTGTGCTTCCCTTAGATGCATTCCCCGATTTTTATGATTTTATGTATGCGCGAAGCGACAGCTCTGTCTTAGACGAAGTAAGATCAAAAGACGGACATATTTACCAAGTTCCGTGGAAGATAAATCCGATAATGATGATATATAACAGTAAGCTGTTGTCAAGTTTGGGAATAGATACTCCTCCCAAAACTTATGAAGAATTTTACACTGACGCCGCAATTTTACAAAGCAAGTCGCGGGATGCAAGCGGTTATGTGAACAGATGGTTCGGTTATTCTGAAGTTATTCCTACATGGTGGCAAAGATTTTTTGATTATTATCCGCTCTATTTGGCGTCGTCGGGCGGAAAACCATTAATAAAAAATGATAAAGCGGTTTTTAACAATAAATATTCCTTGGAAACATTCAAATTTTTGAGGACATTGTACAAAAATAATTATTTTCCCAAAGAGAGGCTTTCGGCTCAACAGGACATTTTTTTGTCAAGCGTAATTGCTTCCAGATTCACCGGACCTTGGGACATTGCTCATTCCAAGAAATTTGCTCCGGAGGGATTTAGTTTTAACTTTACAACAATTCCGGTTCCGGATAGTACGTACAAAGCTCCATTTACCTATTGCGACCCGAAGAATATAGTAATATTCAAAACTTGCAAGGCTCCCGAAGCGGCGTGGGAGTTTTTGAAATTTTTCCTAAACGAAAAAAACGAAAGCGAATTTCTCAAAATGACAGACCAATTACCGAGAAGGAATGATTTGCTTACAAATCCTTTGTTTGAAGAATATTTTGCCGATCATCCGATTATGATAAAGTTTGCCGAACAAGCCAAACGAACGCGCGGTATTGAGCAGGCGTTATATTTAAAGGAAGTGTTTGATATCATTTCCCAAGAATATGAAGCCAGCGTTATCTACGGCGTAAAAAGCGCCGAACAGGCTTTAAAAGACGCTGAAAAAGCGGTTAACCTTTTATATTTGAAGTGATTTTATGACTAAAAAGAAGATAGTTCCATATTTATTAATTTTGCCTTATATAATTCATTTTTTGATATTTATGGCATTCCCTGTATTCTTTTCTATCTTCTTAACGTTCAACAAGTGGGATGTCATTTCACCGATGCAGTTTGTCGGTTTTAATAATTTTATTAGATTATTCAACGACCAGCTATTTGTTAAATCAATTTTTAATACCCTCTTATTCCTTTTGATAAACATTCCGCTGCAAATACTGGTTGCGCTCTTTTTTGCGGAGTTGCTGAATCAAAAATTGAAGTTAAAAGGATTCTTCAGGGCGGCTTTCTTTTTACCGGTAATTGTTTCCGGCGTTGTGGTTACTATTGTCTGGCAGCAGTTATACGGATTTGATTCGGGTTTATTGAATAGAATTTTAGTTTCAATTGGATTTGACAGAGTCGGCTGGCTGGTTAATCCTAAAATTGCAATGCCGTCTATTGCAATTATGGCTGCTTGGAAAAATGTGGGACTTTATATTATTTTATTTTTAGTGGGATTGCAGACAGTACCGAAACAGCTATACGAAGCGGCTGATTTAGACGGAGCTAATCATTGGCAGAAGTTTATTAAAATTACACTGCCGTTAATTAATCCGACAATCTTTGTCGTTGTTATTCTTTCAACTATCGGCGGGTTTTCTTTATTTATTGAACCGTATATTATGACCGGCGGCGGACCTTTAAACAGCACGCTGTCCGCGCTGCTCTATATTTATAAGCAGGGATTTTTCTATGGCAACATGGGATATTCGGCAACATTAGGTTTCTTTTTTGCTTTTATAATTATAATTGTCGTTATACTTCAAAAAAAATACATTGAAAAAGAAATATGATCAAAAAGTTATTGATTTATTTAATATTGTTAACGGGAGTTGTTTTGTTTCTTTATCCATTCGTGTGGATGATATTGGCTTCTCTCGCTCCGGATAAGGAAATTGGCTCGCTGGTTCTTTTTCCGTCGCATATAACTTTTAACAATTACAGTCAGCTTATTCAGAAAATCCCTGTGTGGCGCGCGTTGTTCAATAGTTTGTTTGTCTCCGGGTTCGTTACTTTCGGCGTGATTATCTTCGGTTCGATGACCGGTTATGCTTTAGCCCGCTTAGAATTCAGAGGAAGAAATCTGCTGTTTTATGTTATCATATTTACAATGACTATACCGTTTCAAATAACTCTTATTCCTCAATATATTATTATGGTGAAACTGCATTGGACGGACACTTATTTGGCTTTAATAGTTCCGGGACTAATGAATGCGTTTGCGATAATTTTGTTCAGACAATACTTCAAATCGATACCTCAGGATTTAATAGATGCTGCGCGGATTGACGGATGCAGCGAATTCGGCATAATTTTCCGGGTTATGCTGCCCAACTCCGTTCCCGCGTTAGTAACAGTTGGAATCTTAACGTTCATGGCATCCTGGAATGATGTGCTTTGGCCTTTAATTGTAATCCGAGATCGGACTTTAATGACAATGCCTCAATTAGTCACGCTATTTGTTGTCGGCGGACGGGCAGAATCTCAACTTGGAGTAAAGCTTGCATCTGCTGTTTTATTAGCTTTACCGATTCTAATATCATATATGTTTTTTCAAAAATATTTTATTAATAGCGCCTCTTCAAGCGGCTTGAAGGGCTAATGGAGAATAAATAATATGGAAATAATTAAATACTCGAAAAATCCTATTATAACTAAAGAAGACGTTCCTTTCAGAGTGAACAGTATTTTCAATCCCGGTGCGGTAAAATTTAAAAATAAATATCTGCTGCTCTGCAGAGCCGAATTACCAACCGGTAAATCTGTTTTTGTTAACGCCTGGAGTGAAAACGGTATAGATTTCAAAGTAGAGGATGAACCTTGTTTCGTTCCCGAAGATCATGGCGAGTTTTTTCCTTATGTTGAATGGGGAATTGAAGACGTCAGAATTACGCAAATTAAAGATACTTTCTATTTGACTTACACCGGTTATTCAAGTTATATGCCCTGTGTGATTTTAAGCGAGACTACTGATTTCAAATCATTTAAAACGCTAGATATAATAACCGAACCTTCAAATAAAGACTGTGCGATTTTCCCCGAACAAATAAACGGCAAATATTATAAGATGGATAGACCGGCGGCGGAAACCCGCAGAGATATTTGGATTAACGAAAGTCCGGACTTAATTCATTGGGGTAAAAATCGAATACTCTATTCCCCCGCTCCCGGCACTTGGGAGGTAAGCAGAGTAGGAAATTCTACGCCGCCCGTAAGAACCGACGAAGGCTGGTTGTTTCTTTATCATGGCGTAAGAGGTCCGTTGTACAAAATCGGAGCCATGCTTTTAGATATTGATGAACCTTGGAAAGTTATTGGCAAAACGGAAGAACCGATTCTGTCTCCCGATTTTGATTTTGAAAGAGTCGGCGATGTAACAAACGCCATATTTACTAACGGTTGGATTGTTGAAGATAACGGAGATATTAAAATATATTATTCGGGAGCCGATACAAACATCTGTCTATCAACTACTACGGTTAAGGAATTGTTAGCTCTATGCAAAAAATGATAAGTAAATTTTTTCCGGTTATTATTATTTTATTATTCACGTCTAATTGCAAAAATGCGGTAACTCCAAGTATAGTATCTGAGAACCTTGTTAATACTTCTCATTTGGATAATCTTTATAAAGAAATCACAATTGGGAAGGATACGGTTGGAGTTGTTCTAATTTATGCGGATTATCCGAGTTACGAGCCGGTTCCCGCTGCCGGGGAAGGGATAGCCGCTGTTGACGATGCGGCGCGAGCGGGCGTTCTTTATTGGCGGCTTTATAAGAATACAAATAAAAAAGAATATTTCGATAAAGTTGAAATGCTGGCGAAATTTATGTTTGCTATGCAGAGAGGAAGCGGATGGTTTTATAATTTCGTTTTTGAGGATGGTTCAATTAACAGAAGCGGCGTAACGAGCCAAGCGCTTCCCAGTTGGTGGACTTGGCGGGCGTTTTGGTTTTTAAGCGAATTGCTTGACGATCAAGATGCGTTTTCATCTGAATTCCAGACGAGCGTAAAAACAGCGCTGCGAAAATCATTTATCGCGATAAGAAATAAATATATTCATCTTTCTAAAGATTATATTATAAGAGGCGGATTACGTCTGCCGAATTATCTGCCGTCCGGACATGCGTACGATCAATCCGCAATTTTGATTCTCGGGTTGGTCAATTATTATAATGTATTTGGCGATGCGGACGCTCTTTCGTTAATAAATTCATTTTCCGGCGGTTTAACCGAAGCGCAAGTAAAATCGGATTCGCTTTTGAGTAACGGAGCGTTTTTAAGCTGGGAAAATTTATGGCATGCTTACGGTAATAACCAATCGTATGCGCTGCTGAAAGCCTATTCGGTTACATCAAATCTTAATTATTTAAATTCAGCTTTGTATGAAATAAATGTTTTCTACCCGAGATTAATAAGCGAACTATATTATTCCTCATTCAAAGTAATAAAAAACGGAGAAATTTATTCCATAAATGAAAAGAAAAAATATTCTCAGATAGCGTATGATATTAGACCAATGGTTTGGGCGTGTTTGAAAGCGTACGAAATAACCGGTGAAAAAATATATGCCGAAAGAGCAGGTCTGATTGGCAGTTGGTTTCTCGGAAACAATGACGCGCGGGAACAAATGTATTTCCGTGAAACGGGAATTTGTTTTGACGGCATAAACGATACGAGCAGTGTAAATAGAAATTCCGGCGCGGAATCTACAATTGAGTCTCTTCTTTCGTTGATGGAAATTCAAAGGAATAATATTGCTCTTAACGAGTTTAAAAACGGAATGATTAATCCTAACAGGTGATTTATGGCTTCGGTGAAATTATTAAATGTAAGTAAAACTTATGATGGGAAAGAATTCGCGGTAAAGGATGTTTCGTTGGAGATCTACGATAAGGAATTTGTTGTTCTTGTTGGTCCTTCAGGCTGCGGAAAAACCACGCTGTTAAGAATGGTTGCCGGACTTGAAGAAATTACCGAAGGGAAAATAATTATTGGAGAGAAAGTTATTAACGACATTCCGCCGAAATCCAGAAATATTGCCATGGTATTTCAAAATTATGCTCTGTATCCTCACATGACGGTTTATAACAATATGGCTTTCGGGTTAAAACTAAGAAAAATACCCAAAAATGAAATTGAAAAAAGAGTGAATGAAGCGGCGGATATTCTCGGATTGAAGGATCTATTAAATAGAAAACCGAAGGAGCTTTCAGGCGGGCAAAAGCAGAGAGTTGCCGTTGGGCGCGCTATAGTTAGGAATTCGGAGGTGTTTTTATTTGATGAACCTTTGAGCAATCTTGACGCCAAGTTGAGGATGCAAATGCGCGCGGAGATCTTAAAACTTCACCAAAAATTGAAAATAACTACAATTTATGTTACACACGATCAAACCGAAGCTATGACTATGGGCGATAGAATCGTAGTTCTTAATAACGGTAAAATCAATCAGTATGGCGCTCCTTTGGATATTTACAAAAATCCGGTCAATAAATTTGTCGCCGGATTTATCGGCAGTCCTCCGATGAACTTTATTCTTGGAAAATTGAATTTGAAAGATGGCGCCAAGTTCATTTCCTCAGATGAAACGGTTAAAATATCTCTGCCGCATTTTAATTTGGAAGAGAGTTACGACGGCAAAAAAATATGGATGGGAATTCGTCCCGAACATTTCCGGCTTGCATCCGGTTCTGAAAAAACATTATTTGAAGAATTTGAAATCACCATCGACTTATTAGAGCCGATGGGAAATGAGAGTTACATCCATTTTAAATTAGCCGGCAATAATTGTATTATTCGACTTCAATTACACGATAATGTTAAAACGGGCGATAAAATCAAAGTATATCTCATTAAAGAACATCTTCATTTATTCGATTATACTAATGAACAAAAAATTCAATAATTCAAAAAATAAATAATTACAGATAATGAATAGAAAAATTTTCCTAAATAATGGCTGGAAATTTTGTGCAGCCGGAATAAGTAATGTACCCGAAAATCTTTTACCCAAACTCAAATTATGGCAAGACGCGGAAATTCCGGGTACGGTTCATACCGATTTGTTGAACGCGGGAATAATTAGGCGTCCTTTTTATGCCGATAACGAATTAAATTTGGAGTGGATAAGTCGCTGCGATTGGATTTATTCGAGAAAATTTAATCTGCCTTCGCAGTTGAATAAATCAAGCGGCGTGACATTGGTTTTTGAAGGACTTGATACCATTGCTGATGTTTATCTTAATGACAAGCTGATACTCAAATCTGAAAATATGTTTATTAAATATGAAGTTGAAGTTTCGGATTTATTGAAACAGAAATCCAATTTGCTGAAAATAATATTTTACTCCCCCGTAAAATCAGCTAAAAACTTAGAAAAGAAATACGGCAATCTATCTGTCGAATTGGAAACAAGCCGCGTGTATCTTAGAAAGGCGCAATATTCTTTCGGCTGGGACTGGGGACCGGTTTTCCCAACTATGGGTATTTGGAAATCTATATATATCAAACAAAAAAATGCGGTAGAGATTGAAGGCGTTGTTTTTAGAACCGCGGCTATTCTGTCGGACAGAGCGGAACTGGAGTGCGATTTTAAGATTAATAAAACCGGAAGAAAATCACTCACGGTTGTTTTGGAACTTTTCGATGAAGATGTTCCGGTGAAGACTATTGAATCTAAAGCTTTAAGCAATACGGTAAATTTAAAGTTTGATTTAGAGAACCCTAAACTATGGTGGGCTAACGGATATGGAGAGCAGAACAGTTATAATTTGCAAATCAAATTATTCGATAATAATAAATTGGCGGCGGTAAAACAGATAAAAGTGGGAATTCGATCGGTAGAACTTATAGAGAAAGAAAACGATAAAAATACTTTTAAGTTTAAGATAAACAATAAAAATGTATTTATAAACGGAGTTAATTGGATTCCGGCAGATTCTTTTTTACCGCGGGTTAAAGGGAAAGATCTCAGAAAATTACTAACGCTTGCAAAAGAAGCGAATGTAAATCTTATTAGAGTTTGGGGCGGCGGAGTTTATGAAACTGATGAGTTTTATGAAATTTGCGATTCGCTCGGTTTGCTTGTCTGGCAGGATTTTATGTTCGCGTGCGCCGTTTATCCCACACAAAAATGGTTTTTGAATTCCGTTAAAAAGGAAGCTATCCAAAACATTCACCGTTTATGCAATCATCCCGCTCTTCTTTTGTGGTGCGGCAATAACGAAAACGAATGGAATTGGTATCGGGAGTTTGAAAAAGATATTAGCGAAATGCCGGATTATAAAATTTATCATGAATTGCTGCCGGAATTAATAAAAGATATTAAACCGTCGCAAGTTTATTGGCGTTCGTCTCCTATCGGCAGCGACGACGACCCTAACTCGGAGTTGAGCGGCAACAGGCATCAGTGGGATGTGTGGAGTTCTTGGAAGGATTATACCGAAATAAAAAGCGATAAAAGTTTGTTCGTTACAGAATTCGGATTCCAAGCGCCGGCAAATATTTCCACATTTGAAAAAGTTATTCCGAAAAATTCCAGAACATGTCAAAGTAAATTGTTTGAATTTCATAACAAACAAATTGAGGGACCGGAAAGATTATTTAAGTTCCTTTCGGCACATTTCCCCGTTAAAACAGATTGCTGGGAAGATTTTATTTACTTAACTCAATTGAATCAAGGTTTGGCGCTTAAAACTATGATTGAACATTGGCGCACAAATTCAATGACCGAAGGCTGTATAATTTGGCAGTTAAATGATTGTTGGCCCGTTACAAGCTGGTCTCTGATAGATTATGAAATGAAACCTAAATTATCATATTATTTTGTCAAAGCGGCGTTCAAAAATGAAGCGCTGTTTTTTGTGAAAAATGCCGATGGTATCGTGTTAAAACTAATTGGAAACAAACTAAACGACGAACCGAAGACTATTAAAATTTATTTGTGGGATTATAAAAGAAATAAAAGCGCCGGTAAAATTATTAATCTTAATGATATAAAAGATCTTAATGATGAGATAATAAGTTTTGACAACAATGAATTAAAAAACAAAATAGTAGTATGTTCTTTATACGGCAGTAAAGAAGAACTGCTTTTCAGAACCGCTTATGCCGTGGAAGAATGGAAATATATTCCGCTGCCGATATCTAAATTGAAATTCAATGTATTAACCCGGGATAATAAACAGTTTATAGAACTTTCTTCTTCGGCGCCTGAATTTTTCATTCAATTAACTCATCCTAAGTTTACATTTGCCGAGAACGGAATTATCCTTCTTCCCGGCGAAAAACGCATGGTCAAAATTGAGAAAGCCAAAAGCTCCAAGTTCAATCAGAATTTATTAAAATGCTATCGGCTGAATAATTATTGTTAGTGGAATGAATGATTTATTTCAGCTCGGCGGATATTGTAATATTGAGTTCAGTACTAATTCTATTGACTTTCCGTTTCTCAAAACGTTTCCGCTAATTTATAAACCGTCTTTTTTTTGCATGTAGAAAGGTTCAATATCGAACAAAAATGAAAAAATTTTAATTATTTAATCATTTCTAAGACCTAAATTTATCTTTAAATTTAGTTCACATTATTAATAATAATTCATACTTATGAAAATATTGGAGTGATTTTATGAGTCTCACCCGCAAGAACTTTATCAACTCATTACTTTCGCTGGGCGGTTTGGGCAGCATAGTCGCCGCGGGATTTCCAATTATCAGTTTTCTTTTCCCCCCTAAGACGGGAGAAGTAAAAGTAAATTCCATTAAAGCCGGTAAAGCGGAAGACTTTCCTCTTAACTCATCTAAGATATTAAAATTCGGGAGAAAGCCCATTATTTTAGTGAGAACGGAGGATGAAAAATTTCATGCCGTTTCCGCTGTTTGTACTCACCTCGAGTGTATTGTACAATATAAAAAAGAAACTTCTCAAATTTGGTGTGCTTGTCATAACGGCATGTATGATTTGAAAGGAAGAAATGTTTCGGGTCCGCCTCCAAGGCCGCTGAAAGAATTTGTAGTTTCTATAGTTAAAGATGAAATTGTAATTACTCAGGCAGGTTAGGAAAATGAAAAACAAAAAAACGAAATTTATTGATTGGATTGACGAGAGGTACGACCTTTCCCCGATAAGGGAATTTATAGCTCATAAAAAAGTTCCGGTTCACAAAGGTTCGGTCTGGTATTATATGGGGGGAGTAACTCTATTCCTTTTTATGATTCAAGTATTGACCGGAATACTTCTTCTGATGTATTATAAACCGGGAGAAAATTCATCGTACGAATCCGTAAGGTTCATCATTACGCAAGTTAAATTTGGCTGGCTTATTCGCAGCGTGCATAGCTGGTCTGCAAACTTAATGGTACTCTTTGCGTTTTTCCATCTATTCAGCGTATTATTCATGAGGTCTTATCGTAAACCCCGCGAATTAACTTGGCTGACGGGATTCTTATTATTAGTTACCGCGATGGGATTCGGTTTCAGCGGTTATTTGCTGCCGTGGGACGACCTCGCGTTTTTCGCCACTAAAGTTGGAACGGAAATAGTAGGCGCAGTTCCCATATTGGGCGAACCGTTAAAAATAATTTTAAGAGGCGGAGAGGATGTTACAGGCGCTACTCTTTCCAGATTTTTCGGCATTCACGTCGCTATTCTTCCCGCGGTAATAATTACATTATTAGCTATACATTTATTATTTGTTCAGCGTCAGGGAATGCATGCGCCGGAAAAATTCGAAAATTTATCCGGTGATAAAAAGAACTATATGCCCTTCTTTCCCGATTTTGCTCTTAGAGACCTCCTGTTTTGGATGATTGTATTAAATGTGCTCTTGTTTTTATCGGTCTATTTCCCTTGGGAATTGGGCCCGAAAGCAGATCCTCTTGTACCCGCTCCTGCGGGTATTAGACCGGAATGGTATTTTATGTTTATGTTCCAAGCGCTTAAATTTCTTCCGGCTCATATTTTAGGTATTGAGGGAGAATTGATAGGCATATTCGGCTTCGGTATTCTGGGAGCTTTAGTATTTCTTTTCCCCTTTCTGCCGGTTTCCAAATTGGATAAACCGACTTATGCGTTGGGAATTATCGCTATAACTTTTATAATTGTAATGACAATACTTGGATATATATTTTAGGGGAAAATATGATGAAAAGAAAAATGCTTTTCATAATGACATTATTGCTTTCTGCCGGATTACAAGCGCAATCTGAAAAACTAACCGAAAGCGCGATTGAAAATAATAATTGTTTTAACTGCCATAATGAAAGCGAATATCTGCCAGAAGACTTTAATAAAGGCGACATACATTTTACGTCTGGTATCACATGCGCAGACTGCCACGGCGGAGATATTAAAGCTGAGGACGAAGATAAAGCAATGAGCGCATCGAAGGGTTTCGTCGGCGTTCCTGATAAACGCGGAACTCCGAAATTCTGCGGGAAATGTCACTCGGATATAAACTTTATGAAAAAATACAGCCCGAGAATTGAAACAGACCAAGTTGCGCGATATTATACCAGCGTTCACGGAATGCAATTGAAAAAGGGAGATGAAAATATTGCCGTTTGCACCGACTGCCATACCGCTCACTCTATTTATGCCGCAAAAGATCCCCGCTCTTCGGTTTACGCTGTAAATGTACCCAAGACATGCAATAAATGTCACGGGGACGAAAGCTTAATGAGCCAGTATGGAATTGAAGCGACAGTTTACAACGACTACGCCAAAGGGGTTCACGGTATAGCGCTTTTGGAAGAAAAAGACACCGGCGCTCCGGCATGTAACGATTGTCACGGCAATCACGGCGCAACGCCTCCCGGAGTTCTATCTATTTCTTATGTCTGCGGTTTATGCCATGTAAATAATTTTAATTATTTCAAAGAAAGCCGAATGGGCAAAGCCTTTGTAGAGAACGATTTTCACGGATGTGTTGAGTGCCACAGTAATCACGAAATTAAAAAGCCCAACGATAATTTAGTCGGTACTTCCGACGACGCGTTTTGTACAAACTGTCACTCGGAAGGGGAAGAAGCGTTCAAAGCGGCAAAATCCATTCACAATTCCATCGCTTCTCTTAAAATGCTTTACGATTCCGCTCAGGTAAAGCTGGAAGAAGTTAAGAGAAAAGGAATGAACGATGAAGATATTGAATTCATTTTGAAGGATGTAAACCAAAGCTTAATTCAAGCCCGCACTACAGTGCATACTTTCGATACAAATAAAGTATTGGAACAAACCAATGCGGGTAAAGAAGCCGGTAAGGAAGCTATCTCGAAAGCCGACGCACAAATTGAGGAATATTTTACCCGCAGGAACGGTTTCGCGGCGGCAACCGCGGCAATAACAATTTTTATTATCGGACTTTATTTAAAGATTCGGGACATGTCCCAAAAGAAAACATAGTGAAATAGTGTGTAAATGAGAAAGGCTCCCGTTCGGGAGCCTCGCTCTTATTTATGTTCCTCCGAAATATCGAATTTAAGCGCGAAGGTAGTTCCTTTTCCTTTTACAGACTCAACACTTAATTCTATATCATTCAAATCGCAGTATTTCTTAACAAGCGCCATACCTAAACCTGTTCCATCAAATCTGCGGGTGTAACCCGCATCCTCCTGGGAAAAGGGTTCGAATATTTTCGGGAGGTACTCTTCAGCGATACCAATTCCGGTATCGCTAACTTTAATTATAAATTTATTCTTTTTCCTAAGTCCGGCGAGTAAAATCGAACCTTCCTCAGTATATTTTACCGCGTTATCAAGCAGATTCATCAAAATTTCATATAGCGCGGATGTATTTGTTGTTATTTCAATATCTTCATCGAGTTTAAATTGAAAATCAAGATTTTTCCTTTTTGCAAGAGTGCAATACTCATAATAGCAAGGTTCGAAAATTTCTTTTCTGATATCGGTTTTATTTTTGTTTTTATCGTAAGAGCCGACGTTAAGTTCGGAGAAATGAATAAGTAAATCTACTGTTCTTATTAACCTTTTGCTCGACCGTTCAATGCTGTCGAAAATCATATTCATTGTACCGTCGGCTCCGTCGGAGAATTCATTCCGGAGGAATCCAGAGTAACTCATAATCGGAGTTAAAGGAGTTCGGATTTCGTGAGAGATTTGCGCGATAAATTCCGATTTGAGTCTATCGGCTTTCTCCGCTTCTTCCCGCGCTACCACAAGGTCTTGGATCATTTTTTTTAATTCCGTAATATCTTCTTCGAGAGCAACGTAATGCGTTATTTTTCCTTTTCTATCTTTTATGGGAGAAATCGTTGATTTGATTATGTATTCCTCACCTTTTTTATTTTTATTGATGAATTCGCCGTTCCATGTTTTGCCGGATAAAATTGTTTCCCACATATTTTTATAAACTGATTTTTCGGTTAATCCGGATTGAAGAATTCGAGGATTTTTCCCCAGAACATCAACGGCGGAATAACCCGTTATAACGGTAAAGTAACTATTAACATATTCAATTATACCTTTGCTGTCTGTAATAATCACTCCGATTGGACTTTGGTGAACCGCTTGCGAGAGTTTTCTTATTTCATCTTCCGCTCTTTTGCGGGCTGAAACGTCTAGCGCGGTTATCAAAATAGCGCTTTCTCCTTCGTAGTTAATTTCAACCGCGGTGATATCGACCCACTTACTAATATTCGTTTTGGTTTTAATCTCAACTTCAAATTCTCGTGTAGTTTTATTTTTATTTACATCAGACTTGAGCATTTTACGAATCTTATCCGATTTTTCAGCGCTTATAAAGTTTAGTATATCGAGGGAGTATAATTCGTTTAACCGGTATCCGGTTAATCTAGACGCCTCCTTGTTTGTGTATAATAATTTATCTCCCTTAATTATAGCGATAGTTACAGGTAAATTATCGGAGAGTTCGCGGAATTTATTCTCACTGCTAACGAGAGCTTTATTTTTTTCAGCGTTGCTTATAAGTTCCCGCCTAACGTTAAAGTTATTAAATGCGAAAGCTAAATCATCGGCAATTTCCACCAATAATTCTTTCTCTTCTTTTTCAAGAAGAGCGTCCTTCCGCAGCTTTGCGGAAATATAACCGAAACTTTCGTTATTGCACCTAAGAATTTTGACGTATGTTTTTTCATCGGAATCGGATGAGTTTTCGGTAAACTCCAACAATTTTTTAGAGTCCGCTTTTTCCGAATAATATTTTGAAAATTTCTTTGCATTTTGTTCGCTCAGCTTTTTCACATCGCCGTCGTCGGATACCGCAAAAGCCTTACCGGGGGACTTATCTCCCTTTTCGTTTAAACAAATATGAATTGAGTTAAATAGTTTGCTGTCATATAATATTCGCAATGTTGAGAAGATTAGCTCTTCGCTTTCCCCGGATCTCACAATTAAGTGATTAATATCTCTCGAAGCGCTCCTTATACTTTCCAAGCGCTTTAATTTTTCGGCTGAAATTTGTTTTGCTGTAATATCTTGAACGGTAAGAACAAACGCTTCATTATTTCCCCAAATTGATTTATACGCATTGATTTGTACTAATTTACCGGGAACGCCGTACTTTTCGAGAGAAGTTATAACCTTTTCCTCCAAGTTAAATTCCAAAGGAAACTCTTTCCCCACAAGCTCGGCGGCGGATTTACCCAGTGTTTTTTCCGCGGAATGGTCAACATATAAAATTCTATTATCGCCGTTGATAACAAAAACAGTAGGCTCAATATTATCAATTAAATGAAGCAGATTTCGTCTTATATTTTTCATCTGTAAAAGCAGTTCGTTTCTGCTCATTGCAAAGAGTAGAGGTTTCATAATTTGGGATTCGGTATATGCCTCTTTGAAAATATAATCCTGCGCGCCCATTCTTACTAAATGCCTGGCTAATTTTTCGTCTTTGCTTCCCGAAAGAATGATTACGGGAATATTTTCATGATTTTCTTTTAGCCTATTGAAACCCTCTGTATTTCCCGCATCGGGTAAATTCAAATCGAGATAAATAATATCAATATCGGATCTTGTAATTATGTCATTTGCTTCATCTATCGAACGCGCGTCGTAAACAAATAAGTCTTTGCCGATTCTATGTTTCAGCGTATCTTCAAATAATTTTATGTCGGCAGTATTATCTTCAACCAGCAAAACATTAATAATCTTATTAAGCCTCTTAACATCAACTCCCCATCTATAATCGTGCATTTATTCAACCCCTAATCACTTCCCCGACAACCTCCGGAAGTTTGTCGAAATCGTCTGTTTTACTCAAAAAATAATCCGCTCCGTATTCCATACATTTTGCTTTGTAAAGCGGGAAAGGAAAATTTGTTAGTATAATTATTTTACCCTCGTAGCCTCTATCTCTTAAATTTTTAAGAGTGGTGATTCCGTTATCGCCGTGAATACGTATATCGAGCAATAAAAGATGCGGGCTAAAAACCTTAGCGTATTCCAAAGCGTCTTCGGAATTGTCAACTTCCTTTATGAAAGTGATTTCTTTAAATTTCTCCAATACATTTCTTATCCGATCCCGTAGTATATCGGAATCGTCAACAATTAGAGCTTTTACTGAAATATCGGCAAACATTTCTTTCTCCTAAATTCTCAATACAATAATACGAATAGACGGATAATTCATTTATAAGGGAAGTTCTCAATTTTATGTAGGAAAAACCTGACAGATATTCTTTTTTCTTTTACCGCGCTTAGCGCTTATCTAATTTTAGATGTTCATGCGGATATTTTTTAAAGCTTTGGGATTCAGACGTTTTCACAAAAAAAAATCTGAAAATAGCGTCCAGTTAATTTATTATGCCGCGAATATTTTGCCATTTGATAATTATTAAATTATTTTTGCACATCAAATAATTATCCGCAGTAATTCAAGAATCCGCAAAACCTTTCTTTTATATCATATTCTTGCTTTATTGTCATTCGTTTAATAATTTAAGGTGTAAAAATGCTAATTGCAAACGACAAAGTAGTGTCTATTCACTATACTTTAACTAACAAAGATGGAAATGTAATAGATACTTCGGACGGAAGAGAACCTCTCACTTATATTCAGGGAAAACAAAATATCATTCCCGGATTGGAAAATGCATTAGCCGGCAAAGATGTTGGAAACAAGGTTAACGTTACGGTTCCACCCGCGGAAGCCTACGGTGAAAAGTCGCTGGAGATGATTCAGGAAATTCCGCGTTCCGCGTTCGGCGACATTCAAGACCTTCAGCCGGGAATGCAGTTCCAAATGCAAAGCCCGAACGGTCCGGTTATGATTACCATAACTAACGTTGCCGACGACAAGGTAGTAGTTGACGGGAACCATCCGCTGGCTGGAGAATCCTTAACTTTCGACGTAGAAATTATGGAAATTAGGGAAGCTACCGAAGAAGAACTTTCTCACGGACACGTCCACGGTCCGGAAGGACACGAACATTAAAGAAACCAAAGCCCGAATGATTTCGGGCTTTTCTTCCCCTCCGCTTTTCGACAGAAAATTCGATAGTATTCTAAGTTAACCGAAAGATTGAAAAAAAAATAAACTTAAAAAGAGTGGATAATTACGTTCTAATTTATATACGGAATTGTTATATTTGGTTCATTGATGAAAAAAATGTGTAATTAATTAAGGACGAAGAACTGATTGATGATCCGAGTTGGGCAATTGCTGCTTACGGTTATGCGTGAGTAGAGGAAAGTCCGAACACCGCAGAACAGGGCGCCGGGTAACGCCCGGGGAATCCGGTATAATGCCGGGTTTACGGAAAGCGCCGCAGAAAAGATACCGCCCCGATTTTATATCGGAGTAAGGGTGAAAAGGCAGGTTAAGAGCCTACCGCGCCGACAGTAATGCCGGCGGTCCCTAAGGGGAGTTCCGGCTTATGCCGGGATCAAGGCAAGCCCCGCCCGGTGCAAGGTCAAGCAGAAAGAACCGCCGCTTTAATGCGGCGTATAGGTTGTTCGCCTATAATTCTTTCGGGTGGACCGCTTGAACCAAATAGCAATGTTTGGTCCAGATAAATAATTGCCGTCCCGACTTGTCGGGAAACAGGATTCGGCTTATAGGCTCGGATCATCAATCAGGCTTCGATAACAATATGATAATTGAAAAACGCTGGACGTTAAGAGAGACGCCGGATCCGAATGAAGTTTTGGCTCTGGCTGACAGCCTGAATATCTCGAATATTTTAGCCGATCTTTTAATTCAACGCGGCGTCAAGAATTTTTACGACGCTAAAAAATATTTCCGTCCGTCAATGGAGCAGCTTTACGATCCGCTTTTGATGGACGGTATGAAAACCGCCGCGAAGAGGGTAATAGAAGCGGTGACAAATAATGAGAAAATTTGCGTCTTCGGCGATTACGACGTGGACGGCACCTGCGCCTCTTCATTGATGTATATGTTTCTTACGGAATTGGGCGCCGACGCTGAAGTTTATATTCCCAACAGGCTAACAGAAGGATACGGTTTATCCATAGAGAGTATGGACGAACTTTATAACCGCAAAGTGGATTTGATAATTACGGTTGACTGCGGAATAACTTCCGTAGAGGAAATTGCGCACGCAAAAAAGCTCGGTATGGAAACCGTTATCTGCGATCATCATAAACCGAAAGAAATATTACCTGACGCAGTTGCAATTTTAGACCCTCTCAAACCGGGGGATACATATCCGTTTAAGCATTTATCGGGAACGGGCGTAGCTTTCAAATTAGCGCGTGCAATTGCCGATAGAATCGGTCAGAAAGATATTGTCTTAAAATATCTCGATTTGGTGGCTCTCGCCGGCGCGGCGGATATTGTAGCTTTAACCGACGAAAACCGTACGCTCGTGCGCGAAGGAATCTCCCAAATTAATCTAAAACCGCGTCCCGGAATTTTGGCTCTCATTAAAGGAGCAAGAATGTCTCCTGGAAATTTAAGCGCCGGACAAATTGTATTTTCTATCGCGCCGAGAATTAATGCGGTTGGAAGATTGGGAGACGCGTACCGCGCGGTAAACCTGTTTATTACCGAAAGCATCGCCGAAGCCGAAAGGCTCGCTTACACTTTGGAGCAGGAGAATTTAGAAAGACGAAAAATTGACGAAGTTACATTTTCACACGCTTTGAAAATGGTTGACGAAATGATGGATATTGATAGAGATTTAGGAATTGTGCTGCATCACGACGATTGGCATCCTGGAGTTATAGGTATTGTAGCTTCGCGTCTTGTGGAAAAATATTACCGCCCCGCGATTATGCTTACGACAATTGACGGAGTCGCCAAAGGATCGGCGAGAAGCATTCCCGGGTTCAATCTTTATGAAGCTCTTGAACGCAATAAGGATTTACTGATACAATTCGGCGGACACGAAGCGGCGGCGGGATTGGCTCTTGAGGTAGAGAATGTGCCCGAACTGAGAAAACGGTTCAACGAATATTTGAAAGATAAAATCACTCAGCAGGATATAGTTCCCGAAATTAAAATTGATTCGAAAATTTCGCTGAGTGAAATCACTCCCAAGTTCATAAGAATTTTGGATCAATTCGCTCCGTTCGGTCCGGGCAATATGAAACCCGTATTTCTTGCCGAAGATGTGAAGATTGTCGGTTACCCCAGAATTGTAGGAACCGACCACTTGATTACAAGTTTTGCTCAAAACGGAGGAGATAAAGTATTCGACGCCATTGGTTTCAAATTAGGATATTTCCTCGAAAGGATTGATAAAAATCATAATTTAGCGGATATTGTATTTACAATTGAAAAATTTGTGAGAGACGGGAGAGCGTTTCCCCAATTGAGAATTAAAGATATGAAAGTGAAATAAATAGGAGATCCATTATGTCAGGTCACTCTAAGTGGGCTACTACCAAAAGAAAAAAAGCCGCAATAGACGCAAAGAGAGGTAAATTATTTACTAAGCTGAATAAGGAAATTACTATTGCCGCGAGACAGGGCGGAGGAGACCCGGACGGGAATCCGCGCTTGAGATTAGCCATAGACAATGCAAAATCTGCTAATATGCCTTCGGATAATATTGACAGAGCTATTAAAAAGGCTACCGGCGAATTGGAAGGCGTAAATTATACGGAATTAATGTACGAAGGTTACGGTCCAGGCGGCGTGGCGCTTTTAATTGAAGCGATGACGGATAATAAAAACCGAACGGTTGCCGAAGTAAGGCATCTTCTTAATAAATACGGCGGGAGCCTCGGAGAATCCGGCTCGGTCGCGTGGATGTTCGACCGTAAAGGAATTATCGTTCTGCCGGTTCAGGGTAAAACGGAAGACGATTTGATGGAAATTATTCTCGAAGCCGGAGCGGAAGATATTACAAGCGACGAAGAATATTTTGAAATTACTACCGATCTGGAATCGTTTGAACCGGTTCGCAAAGCGGTAATTGAAGCAGAACTTCAAGTTGAAAACGCTTCGCTTCAATGGATTGCTAAAAATACTGTTGCCGTGGAAGGCGAGACCGCGGAAAAATTGGAAAAACTGATTGATTTTTTAGAAGATAACGATGATGTGCAAAATGTATTTTCTAACGCTGATTTCCCCGAAGAGTAATATAAAATGATTATTCTTGGCGTGGATCCCGGAACATTATTCAGCGGTTTCGGAATTATAAACTTTGAAAATAATTTGCTGTCGTTTATAAATTCCGGCGTAATAGCGCTTCCTAAGAATAAAAATATGCCGGAAAAATTAGAGATTATCTACGATAAAATCGATTCGCTAATCAAAGAATTCCGACCGGATCAATTCGCGCTGGAAACGGCGTTTTACGGCAAGAATATTCAATCCGCTTTGAAAATAGGCTACGCGAGAGGCGTCTCCATGCTGGCGTCGGCGCATAACAATTTGCCGATAGGAGAATATTCCCCCCGCGAAGTGAAAAAATCCGTTGTAGGCAACGGAAACGCCTCCAAAGAGCAGGTTCAATTTATGGTTTTCAAATTACTCTCTTTGGAGGAAGAAAAAATGAAATTCGACGAAACCGACGCTTTGGCTGTGGCTGTATGCCACGCGTTCAATTTAAATACTCCGGCAAAAGGCGCCGGAAGCTGGAAAAAGTTTGTCGATGAAAATCCCCATCTCGTGGAGAACTGATATGATTGGATATTTAAAAGGCAAAATCATTTCAAAAAAACCGACGGAGTTATTGCTCGACGTAAACGGTATAGGCTACTTAATAAATATTACTACTAATACATACGAGTCGATTTCCTCCGACGAAAATATCTCTCTGTTCACTTATCTAAGCGTTAAAGAAGATTCCCTTACTCTTTACGGATTTGCGTCTCTTGCCGAAAAGGAAATGTTCAAACTTCTAATAAGCATAAGCGGAGTGGGTCCCAAATTAGCTCAGGGCGTTTTATCCGGCATTCAAATTGAAGAGTTAAAGAACGCCATACAAGACGGAGATGTATCGAGAATGATCGCGATTCCGGGAATCGGCAGAAAAACCGCTGAAAGATTAATTGTGGAACTGCGCGATAAGGTAGATACCGTTGCGGTAATTGAAGGCGAAGAACCAGCCGGATCGATAAGAACCGACGCGATTGCAGCTCTTACTAGTCTCGGTTATAACAGAAATCAAGCTGATAAGATAATTAGAAACATTTTAAGCGCCGAACCGCAGATTGGCATTGAGGATTTGATAAGAAAAGCTCTCGCCGCTATGAATTCCTGATGCTTTATCGTTTTATTGAAAGCGCTCCGCCGAAAAGAGCGAGTAATAAAATAAAAGATATTCCCACTAATCCTATAATGTCGTCAATCGTTTTTTTTCCTGTAAATTGGAGATAATGAAGTTTATAAATCAGATTAATTATTTCGGTATCGCTGCCTGATTGAAACAGCGACAATGAATTCCAATCGAGTCCGACAGTAACTCCGGTGGACGTTATAAATTTTCCATTTTCAGCTTTGGCGACTTTTCCGTATCTGTCTTTGTTGAACGCTAAAGCGTCGTCGATTAGAATTTTGAGCGAATCGAATGAGGGAACGGGAAATATTTTCATAACTGCCGCGTTATAATTCACCGTTTTATTTCCCGAAGTTAAGAGAAGATGAACACCCAGCGCGGTTTTTAATAATTTGTATTCTTCTCCCCTAAGATTCGCCGGAATAATTATTTCCCTTTCGATTGGATATGTTTTTACGCGGATTTGTTCGAATGCTTTCGCGTAGCCGGGTTTGATAAAAAAAATGAGTCCGGATATTCCCCAAATAACAAAGGGGATTATCATAATTATTCCGAGTATTCTGTGGTATTTGCGAATTATATTCAATTAAATATTCAATATTATGAAAAATAATGTGCGACAAATATAAATTATTTCCCGCTGCGCTCGATAATTAATTTTCATATTTTTGAAATAGTAAATTGCTTTTATGATTTTTACTAAAAGCTTAATGACAACTTTTGTTTTATCAAATTATTTTATTAAAATATAAATGCAAATTAAAGGAAAATTGAAATTTTGTTGTTGAAGAGGCGCTTTTGTTTTTCTTAGATAATTCAATTAAATATTTTTTATCCGCCAATCTCATGATTATCGGTACATCGTTAAAACCAATCGATTTAATTATCTTTGTTGGAATCGTAATTGTTCTGATATTTATAATATTTTACGTTTCAAAATCGGGTAAAAAAAACGGTTCGGTTCTCAATAAGAAAACAAATCAGTATAAAATCAGATTGAAACAGGCGAAAATAGCTTACGATAAATTAAAAGACGATTTCGAACGTTTGACTGTGATTTATAGTTTTGATAAGAAAAAAATTGAAGAATTAAATTCTTATGTTGACGAACTTGAGGAAATTAACCGCGAACTGCAGGAGAAAAAACTTATTGCCGAAACCAAATTGGCGAGAATTGAAGAGCTAAAGAGGAAACGAGACGAACTGTTCGCGATAAACATACACGATTTGAAAAATCCGATAAACGCGATTAAGGGCTACACGGCGCTGGTTAAAGATTATGACTTGACTGTTGATGAACAGAAGGAAGTGATGGATTCTCTGCTTCGGTCCGCCGATAGAATGCATGCCATTGTATCGGAGTTGACGGAAGTAATTAGGCATGATATTGAAAGCGAAAAGAAAACCGAAAATGTATCTTTGAGGCATATTGGAGAGGAAGTCTGCCGTAACAATGCGGCATACGTGAAACGGAAAGGCATTAATCTGCTGAATAAAACTCAAATCGATTTACCGTATATTCTTGGGGACGCGGGAAAAATTGAAACTGCTGTAGATAATCTGGTGAACAATGCAATTAAATACGGCGAGGAAGGGACAAACATCGAAATCAAAACGAAATTTGACGACAGTTCCGTTATTCTCGAAGTAATTGACGATGGCGTTGGTTTAACCGAAGAGGAGCAGCGGCTGGCATTCAACAAAGGGGAAACGCTCTCTAACGAACCTACGGCGGGGGAAGACCAATCCGGCTTGGGACTATGGATTGTGAGACAAATTATTGAAGATCACAAAGGAGAGGTTTGGGTTAAGAGCGTTAAAGGCGAAGGTTCAACTTTCGGATTGAAACTGCCGAGGAAATAAGATTGTCAACTCTTACCTAATCAGAATCATCTTTTTCGTGATTGATTTTCCATGCGTACTTATTCTGTAAAAATATATCCCACTCGATAATGAAGACGCGTTGAAGTTCACGGAATAATTACCCGGGGATTGACTTTCGCTTACTAATTCTGCAACTTCTCTGCCGAGGACGTCAAAAATTTTCAACGATACAAACTGGGAAATATTAATTTGTCCGTTTACCGATGGAATGGAATATCGAATAGTTGTAGATGGATTGAATGGATTAGGATAATTCGGTTCCAAACGAAAATCCAAAGGCGCTTCGGTTTTTGAATCGACTGAAGAAATAAAATCGTTTCCCCAAAGTTTGTGAATTTTATACGCCTTGTTTTTTAATTCGGTTATGCTGTTCAAGTTGCTCGTCCCGAGAGCCACAACATGAGCAAATGTTATGGATTGTGTATCTCCCGGAGAAAAATTCACCGGACCGGAAATAATATAATATCTTCTGTCGCCCGGATAAGGAGGATGATTTCCGAAAGTATCGCTGCTGGGCCAATTCGCTCCCTCGTACCATCCCGAAATCGTTTCCGGATCGCCCGCGAGAGGGTAAAGTGTGGCGGTGTTATTGTATGGATCAATAAACGGAGCGCCGGTTGTCAGCAGTCCCCGAATTACGTTATAATGCTCAACAGAATTTCTCGGATCGAATGAGGAAGAACTCACTTTGAAATTCGGACCGAAAGCGCTCATCATCAAATTATTAGCGCCGGATTTGAAACCGGATAAAACCACATGCCCCACCGCCGGAGCAATCTCGCCGTAATACGGATCGTCGATAAATGAATTCCAAACATATCCCATAAATAGTATCGAATCGCATCCGGCGTAATCGTCAACTTCATATCCCAAGTCGGCGTCAACCCAATATGAAGCGTAAAAGTTATGCAGCGTATCAGTATCTTTATTTATCAGTTCAATTTTTTCAAAAACTGCGTCGTCCAATAATTTGTTTTTGCGGCTAGCCCAGATTGTTATGTTGATTTGAATTGCAGAGTGGTTTTTATCGTCGTCGTAAAGATTATTCGTCTCCGCGGAACTGTAAATCGGATAGAATATTACTTCGTCGCCCAAGAATTCCGGGTTGTCAATTCCGTTTGTAAAGGCTCCGTCTCCGTCAACGTCTTCGAAAGGAGCGCCGAAGTTCCCGGGCCAATTATTATAATTAAATTCGAGATAACTTTTTTCCTCTCCGGCGGGAAGCGTTTCCCAATTTTTCTTTATTTTCCAAATTCTGCCGAGGGAATCATTCGCTTCGGGCGATAACCCATAAACACCGCTGAAGTAAGTGGAGCGTTCGTAATCAATTCCGCCGATAGAAAGGGAACCGTTTTTCATTCCGCCGAATAATAATCCGCTCAAATAAATAGTGTGTTTTCTTTTATCGCCGCCGTCCATCCAATAAAATCCCGCGCTGTCTATTTCAGCATTATGCGATTCCCACCCGTTATTGATTACCCACATTTTGCAGTTGTTTGCCGCTATCACATCGGCGGTTCTTTTGAGAGACTGCCCGGATATGAACAGAAACGGAATTTGAAAAAGCAATATTATTTTAATTGTTAACTTCATTTAATTCCAAATTGAATTTTTCCTAATTTACGTATTAAATAAATTAAAATTCAATAATTAATGTCCGAAAGTAAAAATAAAATATCAATTCGATTTTACGAGGAACTGAACGATTTAATTGATAAAGATAAACGCAAAATCCGGTTTGATTATTTCTACCGGGGGACTCCCTCGGTTAAGGATGTAATTGAAGCTCTCGGCGTACCTCATACCGAAGTGGATTTGATCCTCGTTAACGGTAAATCCGTCGATTTTAAGTACCGCGTAAAATCAAGCGACGATATTTCGGTTTATCCTGTTTTCGAATCGTTCGATATCAGCGATATTCAGCGCCTTCGTCCTAAACCTCTCAGGAATATTAAATTCATTCTCGACGTTCATCTCGGCAAACTCGCCAGGTTATTGCGCGTCTGCGGGTTCGATACTTATTACAGCAATAAATCGGATGATAAAGAAATTATTGATATCTCCATCAAGCGGAATCGGACAATTATTACAAGAGACTCAGGCATATTAAAAAATAATCTTGTGGTTCACGGTTACTTTGTCAGGAGCCGGAATTCCGATAAGCAACTGGAGGAAGTGTTCCGCAGATTTCACCTGCATAGTATGATGAAACCCTTTTCCCGCTGTTCGCTTTGCAATTCAAAATTAAAAGGCGTTTCCAAAGAAAAAATTGAGAGCCGGCTGCCGTTGAAAGTAAAAGAACATTTTGATGAATTCGTTATCTGCGGCGGTTGTGAAAAAATTTATTGGAAAGGATCGCATTTCGATAAATTAAAAAAGATGATTCAAAAATTAGAGAGACCGCAGTAGTCCGGTTATTTTTTAGCGCCGATATGCTGGTATAAAATTCCCCCAATAATTAAAGCAAGACCGATAATTGAAGAAAGCAGAATAGTTTCTTTTAAAATAAACGCAATGAACAGAACAGATAAAAACGGAGAGAGATAAGCAAGCGTTGAAGTTTTTGCTCTATCCTCGCTCAACTGGAGAGCCTTCATCCAGAGAAAAAACGTAACTCCCATTTCGAACAGACCAGTATAAGCCGCGCCGAATAAGAGCTTTGGGTCGCTGACTATAAACGAATCGAACAAAGTCAAGTAAATCGCGGTCAATATTGTGCCGAAGATAAACGCGCCGAGAAGTTTTTCCTCGGCGGTTCGAGTGTCGGATAAATTTAATATCCAGAAAGAAGCCCAAATAAGCGAACTGCCGACCGCAAGAGTTACGCCGAATAAATTGTGAAAGCGAAGCGAGAGTATTTCTCCGTGAGTGGAAATTACAACCACACCCAAGAAGGCGATCATTAATCCGGTTAATGTTTTAAATGATAATTTCTGTTTCAGAAATATTGCCGAAAAAACGGAAATCATAATAGGCCAAGTATAATTTAGCGGCTGCGCTTCCTGAGCCGGTAAAAGCGAATAAGCTTTGAAGAGAACTAAGTAATACAAAAACGGATTTATTATTCCCAGCAGTAAATTTTTCAAAATAATATTTTTATTAAA
>CAYNUJ010000020.1:0-28113 GCA_964400095.1 uncultured Melioribacteraceae bacterium | reverse complement strand
CGAGTTCCCAGAGATATTCCGATAATCCCGCAACGGTTGCGGAGGGATTGAACACAATCTGCGCTCCGTTTAATCCCAGCGCTCTGGCGCCCTCGGGGAAATGTCTGTCGTAGCAGATGTAAACGCCGATATCCGCGAATGCGGTTCTGAATACAGGGTATCCGAGATTGCCGGGTTTGAAATAGAATTTTTCCCAAAAGCCCGGATTGCAATGCGGGATGTGGTGCTTCCGGTATTTGCCGAGATATTTCCCGTCGGCGTCTATTACAGCCGCGGTGTTGTAATAAATTCCGGTTATCTCTTCTTCATAAATAGGAACCACGATAGCCATGCCGTGCTTTTTAGCGAGTTCCTGCATTAGCTTAGTTGTCGGTCCGTTGGGAATTTTTTCCACCATTGAGTACCACTTGGTTTTCTGCTCCGCGCAGAAATAAGGTCCGTAAAACAATTCCTGAAGACAAAGAATTTGAACGCCTTGTTTTGCTGCATCTTCAATCATTTGCACGTGTTTGTCAATCATGGATTGCTTGATTTTTTCAATCGGCTCTTCGGTTGACGCTGAAAGCGTTGCCTGGATTAGTCCGCCTTTTACGATGTTTGCCATATTATTCCTCTTAATTTTAGAAAAAATTTTTAAAATAAACAGCAAGTCCGCCATTACATATTCATAATAACGGACTTTATTAAAGTTTAAGTTTAACTCATCCAGTTAGTTTTGGATTCCGGATTCCACTTGGTGGTAATTTTTTTCGGTTTAGTTAAAAACTCAATCGAACTCTTGCCGGTAATATCGCCTACGCCGAATTTGGATTCGTTCCATCCGCCGAAAGAGAAAGGTTCGCGCGGAACGGGAACGCCGATATTAACGCCAATCATTCCCGCGCTGGCTTTTTCAGCAATGTACTTGGAAGCTCCGCCGCTTTGAGTAAATACCGACGCGGCGTTTCCGTATGGAGAACTGTTTTCAATTTTGAGAGCTTCGTCAACCGTTTCGGCTCGCATAATCGAAAGCACGGGACCGAAAACTTCTTCCTTCGCTATTTTCATATCGGGTTTGACGTAATCGATGACTGTCGGACCGACGTAAAAACCGTTTTCTTTACCTTCAACTACGGCGTTTCGTCCGTCAACTAAAATTTTAGCTCCCTGCTCTTCGGCTTCGGTGATGTAATTTTCGATTCTCTCTTTAGCTTCTTTAGTAATAACCGCTCCAAGGTTTTTACCGGGAACGATATTTCTCACTTCGTCGCATAGTTTATCGATAATATGATCCACCGCGCCGACGCCCACCATAGCGGAAGCCGCCATACATCTTTGTCCTGCGCAGCCGCTCATAGAAGCCGCCACATTCGAAGCGGTCATTTCGACGTTCGCGTCGGGAAGAACAATTAGATGATTTTTAGCTCCGCCCAAGCACAAAGCTCTTTTTAAATGTGATGTAGCTCTGGCGTAAACAATTTTAGCCACTTTAGTCGAACCGACGAAAGTAACGCCGTCAATTCCGGGATGGTCGCAAATTGCTTCCACCATCTCTTTTTGTCCGTGAACAATATTAAATACTCCGTCCGGAAGACCCGCTTCTTTAAGCAATTCGGCTAATTTATTAGCGCTCAGCGGAACAACTTCCGAAGGTTTCATTATCATTGTGTTGCCGAGTACGAGAGTGTTGGGGATTGTCCAGTTGGGAACCATATTGGGGAAGTTAAACGGAGTGATAGATGCGATAACTCCGACGGGGTGTTTTTCAATTCGGCATTCAACGCCTTTGCTCACTTCGAGAATTTCGCCGGCAACTAATTGAGGCAGGGAACATGCGAATTCGGTTAATTCTATGCTTTTCAGAACTTCCGCTTTCGCCTCGGAATAGGTTTTGCCGTTTTCTTCGCGAAGAAGATTTGTTAACTCCTCGGTGTTTTTCACGAGTAAATTTCTGTAATTAAAAAAGACCTGCACTCTTTCCTTTATAGGCGTTTCCGACCATGACTTAAAAGCGTTCCTTGCTGCGGAAACCGCATTGTCCAAATCGGAACGGGTTGAAATTGTAACTTGAGATATAACAGATCCGTCAAGTGGGGAATAGACATCTAATGTTGCAGTAGCGTCAGAAGTAAATTCTCCGTTAATAAAATTACTTACTAAAGGATACTTCATTGATAGCGCTCCTTCTAATTAATAAATAAATTTTTAACAGCTAAAAAAGCTAATAATTGCTTTTAATTTTATAATTTAACTCAAAATAAGAAAAAAAACGTATAATTTCAATTTAAAGAATTGATGTAAAACTTAATTGAACAGCGGTATTTGGGGAATCCACAGACAGCGGGGAGGTTTACAAATGAATAAATCTTTCCGTTTAATTGAGAGCTGACTCGAATATTTATATTTTCAATTTGTTTGCGATTTTAGTCAAAAAAAGGAATAATGGCAATAAAAATTTGACAAATAATGTCTAAATAATTATCTTAATCGGTATTATAATTCCGATTAATATAAAAACAAACATTTAAATTTTTATATTGTTATATTTTCTGCCGAAATACTGACTATTTCTTATTCCAAATTGATATAAATAAAAGGAGAAACAAATGAAAAAAGTATTACTCTACCTGTTAGTCGCCGGATTTATTGTGGCATGTTCTTCTAATGAAGGAGAAAAGCCAAAGCAAAACAAAACTGATTTTAAGCAGAAAATGGCAGATAAATTTGGCATTTCCTTGTTTGAATTAGAGAACGGAATTGGTCCGGTAAAAGAAAAATTGAATCTCGGCGCTATTGATGATGCGAAAGTTGAAGCCGGAGAAAAGACGTTTACCGCAAAATGCGCTCAGTGCCATAAATTGGATGAAAAATTCACAGGACCCGCTTTACGCGACGTAACTAAAAGAAGAAGTCCAGAATATATTCTCAACATGATAATGAATCCGCAGGAAATGACAAAAAAACATCCTGAAGCGAGAAAACTTAAAGGATTATTTGCGGCGCAGATGACTTATCAAAACGTAACTCTCGACGATGCTAAAAATATACTGGATTATTTAAGAAAATCCGCAAATTAAATAATTTCCCTCCATTTAATAAATTCTTTAGGAATTGCTAAATGGAATTGTTCAAATTACGCATCCCGATTTTGCTTCGGGATGCGTAATTTATAATAAAATAATTAATCCATTCGTCTTGTTTACAAGCTTACTTTCAAAAAAACTATCATTTTATCATCGTTAAAAGCATTTTAGATTTTTTCAGCGCGGTCAACCCGTGAGGAATATCCGCCGGCATAATCAACAGTTCGCCCGATGTTACGATATACGGCGCTCCGTTCAGTTTAATTTCCATTTCGCCGTCAACTATGTAAACAACCGCGTCGAATGGGGAAGTATGCTCGGTTAACGCCTCGTCTTTATCGAAAGCAAATAACGTAATATTCCCGTTATTCTGTTTCAGTATCACTTTGCTTACGACCGAAGAGCTTTGATATTCAACTCCTTCGTCAAGTTTTATTTTTGTTATTTCATTTGCCATCTTAGATTTACTCCTTTATTTTAATTTAATAATCTTATATGCGGCACAGCTTTTATTAACCGGTAACCGTTAAAACTTTTCTCCTTTTGCTTCTCGTTTGTAACTCCCCACCGAACGGATTCTTCCCCATATTGAATAGAAGAATAATAGTATTGCTATAACTTGAAAAGTTGAAGCGGTTACAACTATTATATCAAAAATATTGGAAGAATAAAATCCCGAAATAATTTGAAAAAGAAATCTTGCCGCCGTGCCGACTGTCATAAGCCAATAAGTCGCTAATATTAAATCGGGATTGTATCGTTTATCGGTTTTCTCCGGACGCGGAAAGAACCAAAGAGCCACTCCCATAATCATCATTATTACAGCGCCGACTAAAATAATATGAACATGCGCCGTGATAAATTCCTGCGTATAATCAAGAGATGGGAGATACTTCGCGAATATTAAATATAATCCGGTTAATATTCCTATCGATAGGAATACAATACTTGTTTTGATAAAATATCTTACTGTACTGAACATTGCCGTCTCATTTTATGGTTTTATTAGTAAATGCGTTAAACTTTCTTTTATTCTCATTTGCGCAACTTGTCCCTATGTTTTTTATCGGGATTCGCGGCTTTTTTATTTTTCTACTCCCTACTGTAAATTTGTACCTATAGGAATCCTTTTAATATCGCTCACCGTTTACATCCCCAACTGCATTTTTGCTTCGGCGGACATTTTTTCCGGCGTCCACTGCGGTTCCCAAACTAAATTTACAATTACTTCGCGATCTTCGGCTTCTTTTTTCACAACCGTTTTAACCCAAGTAATTATGCTGTCGTGCATGGGGCATCCGGGAGTTGTTAATGTCATATTAATTGAAATTTTATCATCTTCTATAATCACATCATAAACAAGCCCGAGATCGACGATGTTGATTCCTATTTCAGGGTCGTTAACTTGTTTAAGAACTTCCATTATTTTATTTTGTAAATCCATTTATCATCTCCGGAAAATAGTTGTCATATTATAAATAAAAATTATTGAACTAACGAACATAATTATAAACGAGATTAAAAGCGGAACCGGTTCGTTTATCAGAAAAGAAATTACTACGGCGGCGGTTCCGATTATCATTAAGTATAAACCCCAATAAGCTTTTCTTTCGTCGAATAAGTCCTTCAGCATCGGAACTTCTTCTATGCCCACTTTATCGCTGTATTTATGAAACCAGACGAGAAAAGGAACTATTTTATACATCTGACCGACGATTAAAAACGAAATAAAACCGACAATTATTAAGTACCCGAATATTAATGTTGTGTTTACCACTTTGTAGTATTCAACAAAAGTTATTAAAATACCGAGAACAATTACAACGGCAAGAAAGCCGAAAGAAAGCGTAGAAAATTTCATCCCGACATCGAGTTTTTTTCTAACCCGGGATTTTATGATTAAATAAATTTGATATAAATATATAAGCAGACCCAGCGCGATAATCATCAAGAAAATATTATGAAGAATTCCCGGCTCCTTTAAATTCACAGTTACCGAAGCTCCTATTAGTCCGGCGTTCACAAGCGCCAAAACATATTTAGCCGGAGAAAGCGAATACCCGTGCGACAAAGTAAACATCGGAATTAATTTATAGCTTACCCCCATAATTATCATTGTTACCCATCCGACAAAAGCAATTACCGCATGAATATTCAAATACTTAAAATGATCTATTTTCGCGTCCGGGAAAGCTAAGTTTATTGCCAGCAGAAGTCCTATTACAGCCGTTACGCTAAAATAAAAAACGGCGGAAATAATATAATAACCCGTTATATTCCACTTTTTAACCCTTAGAAGAGTGCCGATAATATTTATGAGGAAAATAATTATTGCAACGTTCAAAAAAGAAGCGGAAATTACCGCGTACGGACGAGGTTCGAAAAACCAAAAGGAAAGCGCTAATCCCGCCGCGCCTAAAAGGTAAATCCAGAATTGAAATTCCGCCAGTTTTTCGCTGTAGAGTTTTACTTCGAGAACAACGGGAATTAGCTGGAATAAGGCGCCGAAAATAATCATTGTAATCCATCCGAGCGTAGCGATATGAGTTAATGCCAGAATTACCGGCTGGAAATGGTGCCCGCCAATAATTCCGTATTCGAATATCGGCAGTAAATTTAACAGTCCGAATGAAATTATAGCCGCAATAAAATATTTTGCCACAAGCTTAAACGGCGGCGAATAAGACGTAGTTAAAGAGTTTGACGGCACTGTTTTATTTCCTTTTTATTACGATTTTAAAATAATTTTCTTCAATTTTATTCGTTATGGCTTCGAATCCGCGTTCCTCGAGTTTGGGATAAAGCATCAGAGGCTCTCGATGATGATGCACGAGAAGAATTGTCCTTTCATCCATTGTATTCAGCTTTTCGAGTATTTTCACCATCGGCTCGGGAGGGCTTAACTCCCTAACATCCAATTCTATTACGTTATCGTAATCCGCGCCGCCCGATGTTGTTTTTTCTTCGCGCGCTTCGTTTTTTTTATCGGCGGTTCTGAAGAAATGCACTTTATATACGCCCTCCTCAAAAACAGTCCAATGGTCAAACCCTTTATTTCCCAGAACGGTATAAAGAGGCGCCGGTTCAAAGGAATTTATAATAATCAAAATTTGATCGTTGTTAAGATTTGTTACTTTTTCCATTATATCTTTAAACGGATCTCTCCCTTCGTCTAGAATTGAACGAACGTCAAATTCTACGAACTTGGATTTGTCCGCCGTTCTAATTATTTCCGGTTTTTCTGTCGGCTTATCCATGTTTTTTCCTTTTGCTTAATTATTTTTCGTATGACTCAAAATATACTTAATCGGTACGAAAAAAATGATTTTATTCGTTATTTAAGAAGCGTTTTTATCTTTTGTGAGGGAGTAAAGAGCCAGGTATTCTAAAAAGAATAGGAACGCAGATTTTCATGATTGATTATGATTATTTATGATTAAAAAAATTATTGGGTATAGGGTATAAAGGTATAATGGGTATATGTCTTGTATGAATAAGTTTGAAAAAACGGAATTCAATTTATAATGTTAAAGAATGCAGACAAGGCAGACAGTTCATCCTTGTCGTCATTCTGATCCCGACGGCGATGTCGGGAGAAGAATCTGAAATGCTATCCCGGTATTCTAAAAAAATAGGAACGCACGGATTATCCTAATTGAACCGCTCGCGACAGAACGTCGGGACAATTTCCACGATTCGGAGGGGTTTTTGATACCTCGACAATTTGTGATAAATTTAATGTTTAATTTTCTAATAAATGTGGTTTTATATGCATATCCTTGTAACCGGAGGCGCGGGATTTATCGGTTCGCATTTTGTTAAATTACTGATTTCCAAAGGACATCAGGTTACCGTACTCGATAATTTATCGCGCGGACACAGAGAAGCGGTTCAAGCGGAAGCTAATTTTGAGAACGTTGACATTCTCGATTTTTACAAATTGCTTACTACACTTAGGCAATACGAATTTGACGCGGTTGTTCACTTTGCGGCGTTTGCGTACGTAGGCGAATCCGTAGAAAATCCTTCTCTTTATTACACTAATAACGTTGCGGGCAGTTTGAATCTGATTAAAGCGGTGAACGAATGCGGCATTAAAAATTTTGTATTTTCTTCCACTTGTTCCGTTTATGGAGAAAATGTTGAAATACCTATTTCGGAGAATCAGGCTCCAAACCCGATTAATCCCTACGCGCAGACGAAATTAATAATAGAAAATATATTGGCGGATTTTGAAACGGCATACGGAATGAAATATGCCGCGCTTAGGTATTTTAACGCCGCGGGAGCCGATCCGAAGGGAAATTTGGGCGAAAGTCACGATCCCGAGCCGCATTTAATTCCTCTTATTCTTCAAACCGCTCTCGGAGAAAGAGAAAAAATTTACATTTACGGAAACGATTATCCCACCCCCGACGGGACATGCATCCGCGATTATATACATATTGAAGACCTTGCCGACGCGCATTTAAGAGCCTTAGATTATCTGATTGAAAACCATGAATCGCTGATAGTTAATTTGGGAACCGGAACCGGCAATTCGGTAAAAGAAGTTATTGACACGGCAAGGGAGATAACCGGCAGAGAAATTCCGGCTGAAATTACTAAACGCCGACCCGGCGATCCTCCGTCGTTAATTGCGGATAATAAATACGCCCGCGAAAAACTTGAATGGTTCCCGAAACACAATATTAAATCCATTATCAAATCCGCTTGGAAATGGCATCAAAACCCGAAGTATTGATATGAAATTAGAAAAAACTTTTATCGACGGACTTTTATTAATTGAACCCGGCGTCTATCCGGACGAAAGGGGATTGTTCTATGAATCTTATCAGAAAGAAAGATACCGGAAAGCGGGGATAAATTTTGAATTCGTTCAGGACAACATATCGCATTCGGTTAAAGGAACCGTAAGAGGTTTGCATTATCAAGCCGGGGAATTTGCTCAGGGAAAACTCTGCGAAGCGCTTCTCGGCAAAGTTCTCGATATTGCCGTCGATATCCGGTTCGGTTCTCCAACATTCGGGAAGCATTTTTCGATTGAACTTTCCGGCGCAAATCATCTGCAATTATACATTCCGCCCGGATTTGCGCATGGATTTGCCGTGCTCTCCGAAAAAGCCGTATTTCACTATAAATGCACTAATTATTATAACAAAGAGAGCGAGCGGGGAATTGTTTTTAACGACGAAGATCTAAATATCGATTGGAAAGTTGATAATCCGGTTGTGTCCGAAAAAGATTTTTTACATCCGAAGTTTAAAGATATTCAAAAAGATTTTGTTTATTAAGAAAAGGAGCTGTTTATGAATTTAGCCGTGATTGGAACAGGTTATGTCGGTTTGGTTTCAGGAACTTGTTTCGCCGAGATGGGAAATAATGTTATATGCGTTGATAACGACGTCAATAAATTGGATAAATTAAGAAACGAACAAATAACAATTTACGAACCGGGACTCGAAGCATTATTTAAACGAAACATTGCTCAAAAACGACTCCGTTTTACGGATGATATTGAACGGGCTATTATTGAAAGCGAAGTTATATTTTTATGTCTTCCCACCCCTCAAGACGAAGACGGTTCTGCCGATCTTAAGCATGTTTTCGAAGTCTCTGAAAAAATAGGCGAAATTCTTAATAAGCGCGGCGATGCCGGATTCAAAATTATTGTGAATAAAAGCACCGTTCCGGTGGGAACTTCCGAAAGAGTTACCGGTATTATTAAAAATTCGGGTGTCTCTAATTTTGAAGTTGTATCAAATCCGGAATTTCTGCGGGAAGGTTTTGCGGTTGACGATTTTATGAAACCCGACAGAATTGTAATAGGCGCAAGTTCTGCCGCCGCAATGGAAAAAATGAAAAAACTTTACGAACCGTTTGTTCGTCAGGGAAATCCGATTTTGGAGATGGACCCGCCGAGCGCCGAAGTTACCAAATACGCGGCTAATTCCTATTTGGCAATGAGAATAACATACATGAACGAATTGGCAAATTTCTGCGAAAAAGTCGGAGCGAATGTTGATTTGGTAAGAAAAGGCATGGGAACAGATTCGAGAATAGGAAAGAGATTTTTATTCCCCGGCATCGGTTACGGCGGGTCTTGTTTCCCAAAGGATGTTAAAGCTTTGGTTAATACTTCCGCCGCGTTTAATTCTACTATCAACCTATTAAAACTCGTTGACGAAGTAAATGAAAAACAGAAGCATGTAATGGTTGATAAAGTTAAATCCGTTTTCGGCGCCGATCTTTCCGGCAAAAAATTTGCGGTATGGGGACTTGCGTTCAAGCCGAATACAGACGATATGCGCGAAGCGCCTTCTCTGATAATAATTAAAGATCTGCTCGCCGCCGGAGCCGAGATTGACGCTTACGATCCCGAAGCGATTGAAAACACAAAATTTTATCTCGACGATGAGATTACTTATTCAAGCAGTATGTACGATTGTCTTAAAAATAAAGAGGCGCTGTTAGTTTTTACCGAGTGGAACGAATTCCGTAATCCGGATTTTTCCATAATTTCGGAATTATTGAACAATAAAATTATCTTCGACGGAAGAAATATATTTTCGACCGAAAGGATGAAAGAGTTGGGATTTGGATATTACAGCATCGGTCGTCAGCCGGTTAAACCCTATTGAATTCAATTATCCGCTCATCACTTTATTTCTAAAATACTTATTTTTATAAGTTGGTTTTCACTAATAAAAGTTGAATGCTTAGGAATATTATTTATATAGGCGGAAGCGTACTTGTATTCTTTACCGGATTGGTAGTTTATGGAATAATTTTGAATACAACTCAGATTCCATTAAACGAAGCGCTAAGAAACAAAGGGATTAAAACTTTTGGCGAGATTAAGCTGGTTGTTTACCGAGACGAGTATCTTTTAGAGCTTTTTTCCGATTCGATTTTAATAAAATCTTATAAAGTTGTTTTCGGAAGAAACAATAAAACACAAAAGAAAAGCAAAAATGATTTTATTACGCCGGCGGGTAAATATTTTATTTGCTCAATTGACACCGGCGTGATTTATCATAAATTTTTCCATTTGAATTATCCGTCCGAAAAAGACGCGTCCGACGCTCTGCGGAAGGGAATAATTTCGCGCGAGGAATTTTCCGAGGTTCTGACGGCGTCTGAAAATGGCGATTGTCCGCCGGGCAATACGGCGCTCGGTTCGGAAATTGGAATTCACGGTATCGGCGAATTTGATTTTATTTTCAGAAATCTTCCGTTCGCGTTCAATTGGACGAATGGATCAATCGCTATGAGCAATGAGGATATTGATGAATTATACAATATTATTAAAGTCGGCGCGCCTGTAATCATTAGGAAATAGTTTGAAGAACTTTCTATTTAAAATATTTATTATTTTACCGCTTATCTTTTCCACTTCTCCGGCGCAGGAATATCAGCGATTTGAATTATCGCAAATTACATTTTATGGTAATTCTAACATCGCTTCCTTCGAATTGAAGAATATAATTATGTCCAGAGAAAGTCCAAACCGGTTCTCGAAATTTTTGAACAGCTTTTCCGGTTTCGGAGAACCGCCGGTATATTTTGACAGTTCGTTAATCAAACTCGATATCGCGGCTATGCAGAGACTTTATTCTTCAAGAGGGTTCTTCAAGACAAAAATCAGTTATGATTATAAGTTTGATCCCGCATCCGAAAGTGTGAGTTTAAATTACAGAATTACCGAAAATTCTCCCGTCTATTTTAATAAATTATACGTTAACGGGTTAATTAACCTTCCGAGCCAGTTAAAGAAAACTTTGGATGATTATTTGTACTTCGATACAACATCTACTTATTCCGCCGATAAAGTGGAAAATTCGAGGCTTAAAACGGTTAACGCTCTTAGAGATAACGGTTATATGCTCACGGAATCCGCGAAACCTTTTGTAGAAGTGGATACGGTTAAGAATACAGCCGATGTACGGTACGATTTCAAAATGGGTCGCCGATACAAAATAAGCGAAGTTCGCGTCTCTAAAACCGGACCGGGAAAAGATATGGTGGATGATAATTTGATGAAGGAAATAACCGCGATTGACACGGGAACTTTCTACAGTAATTTCGAACTTCGCCGCGCCCAGGTTCGTTTATACCGTACAAATTTATTCTCTTCGGCTCTCGTAACGACAATTACGACTGATACTGTCGGTTCTAAAGTTCCTCTTAATATAAGCGTTGACGTAAATAAGATGCACGAACTGGCTCCGGAACTGATAACAAATAACGAAGATAACACGTTCAATCTCGGTTTGGGACTCGGGTTCACGAAGAAAAATTTTTTCGGCGGCGCGCGAAAATTCAGCATCGCTACTTCCGCGGCGGCGCAGAATATAATCCAATTTTTAAGCAACGCGTCAATTGCCGACACTTCGTTTTTAGGGTATGCCGATTTCCGAACGGGGATTGAGCAGCCGTTTTTATTCGGCAAACCAATTAATACTTCGCTGGAGTTTTATTACACTTTGCAGAAAAGAAGAGACGAATATAATTCGAGCATCCTCGGAGCTAAACTAAGTTTGGATTTTGAACTGCCGCAATATACCTATTTTACTTCGCTTACAACTTATTTCAATTGGGAGAACGCCAAATATATTTATCAGCGTTCGTACATTCACAATAATTTAAGAACGGCGTTTCAACGGGATTTCGGGGATTCCGTACCGATTGATTCTCTCGTTAGTTATTTTATGAACAACATAATTGTGGATAATAACTATTCAACCACAAACACATTACTCGGCGTTGAATTGGGCGCCAATCATACGGATGATATTTTGTTTCCAACTAAGGGATATTCTCTCTCTTTCATTTTGGAAGACGGCAACTCTCTTCCCTTTTTAATTGATAAATTGAGCGGCAAAGAATTTAAAAACACGCAGTATTTTAAGTTCCTTTTCAGCTCGTCTGTTTTCTTCCCTGTTTTTTATGAAAAAACCTCATCGTTCGGTTTTAAATTTAAAGCGGGCAACATTTTTACTTACCGGGGCAGCAGGGCAAATATTTCTTTGAATCAGAGATTTTACGGCGGGGGCAGTAATTCTATAAGAGCATGGGGAAGCAGGGAACTTGTTCCGAGAAACCCCGAAATAGACATATCCAAACCGAGCGAAGATTTTAATTCCGTTTTGCTTAAGGGCATTACTCCTGGCGGATTTTTCATCCTTGAATCATCGCTTGAATTAAGACAAAGGCTTATAGGCAGTTTGGGGTATGCGGTTTTTGTGGAAGCGGGCAATACATGGAACGGATCGAAAGATTTCCGTTTCGACCTGCTTGCGGGCGCCGCGGGATTCGGATTGCGATATTACACCGACTTTATTCCCATCCGCGTCGATTTCGGATTTAAGGCTTACGATCCTTTCGACCGGAGGAGCTTTTTTACAAGAATATCCGAGGACGGCGGATTCTGGAATGTTTTCCAATTTCATCTCGGTATCGGAGAGGCGTTCTGATTATTATTATTCGCCAACGGCATTAAACGAAAGCGGCAAACAAGTTTAAAGTGCAAAAATTTCCCCCTTAGTTTTTTTAATTGTTTTTTTTACTATATTCACTATTAATTTTATGAATTATTGAATAATATTATTGCGGATTTTAATGGATAATAAGACCCTATTTATATTGCTCTCTCTCTCTCTGTGTGAATATCGTAATAAATATAAATACTTTTCGAAAGACTATTTCAAATCTTTCATTTTATTATTATACGGATATTTTTCAGGTTTTATATGAATATAATTTAGGTAAAAATTTTATTTAATTTATTTTTATAAAACAATTAGAGAGTTAAAAAAATGAAAAAGTTATTCTTTATTATTTTATTTCTTGGTATAAATATTTTAGCGTTAGGTTCTAATGTTTATTTTTTAAATGATGGACAAGGTTATCTTTATACTAATGGTCAAACTTTTTACAGTGATTCAACAGGCAGAGCATTAATCGCCTATCACCTTTGGGCAGATCCAGCTAAATATAGCGTTGATGAATGGGGAGCAAATTTTCAAGACCCTGACGGAAACTGGTCAGGTTGGAGCCACAATTCATCTTCTGAAGGACTATACGAGTGTTTGAAAGCCGGCACTTGGCATGCTAGAGGTCGAGTGCACGTGGTACAAGACATTTATGGTTACACCGATTATTGGATGTATACTAATACATTAGAATTCTATGTTGTTGATAATTACGCTCCTGCTATTCCAACTGGAATTGGCTCCACATCATATAACAATCATCCAAAAATAACTTGGAGTGCAAACAGTGAATACGATTTGGATAATTACTCTGTTTACAAAAAGGATGGAGGTTCTTCATATAATTTTCTTGCATCAACTTCCAACACCTACTATGTTGATAATAGTGAAACCATTTATTCAATCGGGAATGATAAAACCTATGTCTATTATAAGGTAAAAGCAAATGATATAAACGGAAATTCGTCCGCTTTATCTAATAATGTTAGTTTTGCTGTAAATGCACCTTTAAGTAAAAAAGCACCAACCGCTTATTTTGAATCTAATGAACCGGTTGATTTTTGTATTAAAGCGAATTATCCAAATCCATTTAATCCAAGCACTACAATTACATATCAATTACCTAAGTCAGGATATACGACTTTAAAGATATATAATTCATTAGGACAGGTAGTCGCAGAATTAGTGGATGGCTATGAGGAAGCAGGAATTTATGCAATATTATTTAACGCTGATAATCTTCCAAGTGGAATGTATTTTGCAACACTACAGATGAATAATATAAGTCAAACAAGGAAAATGATTTTACTCAAATAGCATCATAAGGGCAAGGTAAAACTTGCCCTTTAAAATTTTTTTTATAAAATATGTAACACAAATTGTAAGAATAATTTTGAGGTCAAATAATGAAAAAAATATTATTAGTTCTATTATTTATTTCAATTAACGTTTTAAAAGCGCAGGCAAACAAACCTTTTTCCAATTATGACATTGGATTTTACGGCGGTGTTAATTTCTACAATACGGACAACATTAGAGGCGATTTCTTTGTTGAGATTAAAACAAATCTCACATCTTCGCTTAAACTTAAGGCATCTACCGGTTATTTAAGGACAATTCAGCCGTATTCGCGTACCGTTAGAAAATACTCTGAAAATACTATAGATACTATTCCTAAGTATTTTGCCGGCAAATATGATTTGGTAAGTAAGGATTATGATGTTTTCCCTCTTAGCGTAGGCGTTCAATATAATTTTAACCGCAGCGATATCTCGCCGTACATATCAATAGACGCGGTTTACAATTTTATCAATTCATCCTTAACAACTACTCCTTCTGAAGTTTGGTCTTATTATTCAATAGATGAGATACCCAACGAATTTAAACAAAACCCAAAAAAAGAAGAACTGCCGAATAATTCATACGGAATAATATTGGAAGCCGGCACTTCATACCCTATTTCTTCAAAATTGAATCTTGATTTCAGATATATGTTCAAATATGATAATAAAATTATCAACACACATCATTTCATTGTAGGAATTTATTTTTAAGGGGTCGAAAATGAATTTAGTAAATAAACTTGTTTGTCTTTTGTTTTATTGTCTGTTAGTTACAGAAATTTTTTCGCAGGAATATTCTTATATCTTAAGAAATGAAAATATTAAAAATTCATCTATCACGTGGAGCGCTTACGATCTATCTAAATTCACTCCAATTAAAAAATATAATACTTCCGGAATTTTAGATAGTCTGATTTATGAAAGGACAAACGGTGAAAGAACTAAGAGCGTATATAACTTTAATGAAGATTTATCGTTAAGTTATTTTACAAGTTCAGTTTGGTATAATAACGAATGGGTTAATTCCGAAAAACATACAAACACATACAATACAAATGGGAATCTTGAATCGGTTCTTTGGGAACTGTTTAACTCATCTTCAGAAGAATGGTTTAAAATCGCGAAGGATGTATATAATTATGACTCGTTAGGCAATAGAGTTTATCAACTACATCAGTCTTTCAATGGACGGGATTTTGTAAATAAATTTAAATATGAAAATTATTTCAAAGGAACAAATTTAGTATCATCTGTAAATCAACATTGGGTAGATGGTGCATGGGTAAACAGTTCTAAAGTAATTAATATAATCAATTCAGACAATCTCAAGGATACTACTTTATTCCAGGATTGGAAAAACAACAAATGGGTAAATTACCAGATGAATGAATTTGAATATGATGAAAAACATAATATCATTTATAACGTTGCAAAAAGATGGCAAGAAGATAAGTGGGTGAATTTTGGTAAGGGGTTATATGAATATGACAGTAATAACAATTGCGTGCTGGAAAATTGGGAAATAGCTATTAATAATAATTGGGAGAATTGGTTTAGAATATTTTACGAATATGATAATGATGATAATTTAATTCATCTATTTGGTGAAGAATGGGAAAACGGTAATTGGGTTCCGGAAAATGAACTTCTTTTAGTAACAAATCCAGATGGCATTTTATATGGGTATTTAGCTAGAGAATTATTTTTGTTTTACAGCAATTCTACAACTGTAAGAAGTGACAAAAATATTACTTATAAAATTAATCTTTTTCAGAACTATCCAAATCCCTTTAACCCGGCAACTACAATAGAATATCAGATTCCAACCGCGGGATATGTAAATTTGACCGTTTACAATATTTTGGGTAAAAAAATAAAAACGCTTGTCGATAAATTTACGGATGCGGGTAAACACAACGTAACATTTAACGCGCCCAACCTGCCGAGCGGCATATATATTTATAAGATAACCGCAGGTAAATTTTCGGAGGTTAGGAAAATGCAGCTTATAAAGTAATTTTCAGTTAAGCCGTTTATTTGCGTAAACGGCTTAGTTATTTTTTTATAATGTGGAATTTTTAAGGAATGAATAAAATGAAAAGAGCGCTAATACTATTAACAGCGATAATATTATTAAATGGATTTGTAAATTCACAACCTGTACAGCAGGACATACCCTGGGTTACGCTTGCTAAATCGGACTGGGCAATGATAAAACACGATCCGCAGTTCACCGGTCGTTCTCCTTATAAAGGACCTCAAACCCCTACAATTGTCTGGAAAAGAAGTTTGCCAGACGGCATATTTTCCGGTCCGGTAATAGGCGAAGAAGGAAATTTATATTTCGGGTCATATTATCAATTGGACAGCGCGGACTATTTCTACTCATACAGCCGTTCAGGAAAAATGAGATGGAAGTATAAATTGGGAGGGAACCGTCCGCCGCAATCGGGTATATTAATCGATTCAAGCAATACAATTTATTTCGGTTCGCTGGATAAATATTTTTATGCTCTCAATATGGATGGTACAATAAAATGGCGCTTTGAAACTTCTGCTCCTATAGTTGAATTAGCAATACCCAATATTGATTTAGAAGGAAGACTATATATTACTAATGGATTGGGAGATTTGTACTCTATTAATAATGATGGGACATTAAATTGGAAAATAAATATTGAAAACGGATTTTTTGCAAAATCACCAGTTATTTCTCCAAATGGAAAAACTATTTATATTGCAGGGAGTTATGGCTACTTATATGCAATTGATCTGAATGGGAAGTTAAAATGGAAATTTGTCTGCGGTAAAATTGTTAAATCACCTCTTATAGATTCGAATGGAAACATCTATTTTGACGATCCTGATTATTTTTACTCACTTTCTAACAGAGGTGAAATAAGATGGAAATATAATGACTTTTTCTTTGGTACTTCTTCAATCCCAACAATAGATGAAAATGGTAATATTTACTCAATGGCTACGGGTAAATCATATCCATATAAACGTCAAATAATTTCATTGGATTATAACGGAAATTTCAGGTGGAGTTATCTGCCTGATGATTATGAATATGATGATTTTTGGCAACCGCTAATTTGCGATTCTGACGGCACGGTTTATTTCGGTTCAACAAATGGTAAATTCTATTATGCAGTTTCAAGCGAAGGTAAGTTAAAATGGAAACTCCCTTTAAATGATTATCAAGTTGATAACACAGCGGCAATATCTTCCGATGGAACTCTATACTTGGGAGTTCATATGACATCTCTTTGGGATAAAAATAAAAATAATTTAATTGCAATAAGAGATACAAATACAACCGGAGTAAAAAAAGAAATAAAAATAACGTCGTACAAAATGTCGCAGAATTATCCTAATCCGTTTAACCCGTCAACTACAATAGAATATCAACTCCCAACCGCGGGATATGTAAATTTGACCGTTTACAATATTTTGGGTAAAAAAATAAAAACGCTTGTAGATAAATTTACAAATGCGGGTAAACACAACGTAACATTTAACGCGCCCAAACTGCCGAGCGGCATATATATTTATAAGATAACCGCAGGTAAATTTTCGGAGGTAAGAAAAATGCAGCTTATAAAATAATATCATACGATCTAAACTTTAGATTGCGGCAAAAGACAATTCAACTCTTTGATAGGGCTGTTATTTTGAGTAAATTTACGGCTACAATTTTTTGGGGTATTAATGATTTACAGCATGACCGGATTCGGCAAATGCGCCTTGGAAGAAAACGGTCGTATAGTTGAAATTGAAGTAAAAAGCCTTAACAGCAGGTATTTGGACCTCTCCGTCCGGATGCCAAAAGATTTTTACTCTAAGGAATTGGAAATTAGGGAAATAGTCCGTAAAAAAGTTAAAAGGGGAAAAGTTAGCGTATTCATCAATTTTTCCCGCAGCGCGGAAAGTTTCGAGAATTTCAATCTCGACGAAAACGCGGTTGTTTATGTTGCGGAACTGCTTAAGAAGATTTCGAGTTTATCCGGAATTAAGAAAGATATTTCGATGAGAGATTTACTTGAATTCCAGAGCATGTTTTTAACCGAAGGCATGAACGGCGATAATTCCGAATTCCCGCTGATAAAAAAAGCTCTCGATAAAGCTTTGAACGAAATGATTGGAATGAGGAAGTCGGAGGGAGCGTCTCTTAAAACAGAGCTGGAAAAAAGATTAAATATTATAGAGCAAAACGTCGTTCAAATTGAAAAGATTAGTAAAAATTCGGTTAAGGAATATTTTGAAACGCTCGTTGAAAGAGCCGAACAATTATTCGCGAATATGAAAAATAATGAGGAAAGGCTTTATACCGAACTGGCGCTGCTAACGGAAAAAATGGACCTTACCGAAGAATGCGTCAGATTGAAAAGTCATTTGGAAATGTTCGGCTCAACGTTAATTGAAAATTCCGAAGCAGGCAGAAGACTTAATTTTATAGTTCAGGAAATGAACCGGGAAGTTAACACAATTAACAGCAAAACGGTTTCCAAGGAAATATCCCAAATGGGAATAGTAATTAAAGAAGAAATTGAAAAAATCCGCGAACAAATTCAGAATATCGAATAAAATTGAAAACCGAAGGAAAAATATTTGTTTTCTCGGCTCCGAGCGGGTCGGGCAAAACCACTTTAGTTAAATATATTTTGAAATTATTCCCTCAGCTTGTATTTTCGGTCTCCGCTACAACGCGAGCGGGAAGGGGAAACGAAATTGACGGTAAAGATTATTTTTTTATAAGCGAAGATGATTTTTCCCGGAAAATTGAAAACGACGAATTTATTGAATGGGAAAAATTTTATGACTATTATTACGGAACTCTAAAATCTTTTGTTAATGAAACGGTTGAATCCGGTAAATCGATTGTTCTGGAACTGGACGTTAAAGGCGCTTTGAGTATTAAAGAACGATACCCGGAATCGGTTCTTATTTTTATTGAACCGCCGAGCATTAATGCCTTGGGCGAACGGTTAAAAAGGAGAAATACCGAAACGGAGGAAGATTTCCGTAAAAGAATTGACCGCGCGGCTATGGAGCTAAGTTACAAAGATAAATTTGATTACTGCGTCATAAACGACGATTTAGACGCCGCCAAAGCCGACGTGAAAAGAATTATTGAAAAAGAAATAAATCAGGAGGTAACAGAATGAGTATTAAACCGGTAGATTTTGCTAATCTGCAGAAAAATACAAGCAATGTTTACGAAGCGGTAATTGTAGCTTCTAAACGGGCAAGAATGATAAACGCCGAAAACAGGCTCGAGTTCAATACAATGGTTAATACCATTGTCGGTCCCGCCGAAGATGAGTTCGACGATAGAGACAATACGGAGCAAATAAAAATTTCCATGGAATTTGAAAAACGTCCTAAACCTCACGAAGAAGCATTGAATGAGTTGATAGACGGGAAAGTGAAATACAGATTTAAGGACGCGGAGTAAAATCGCTTCCGTTTTTAGCGCCTTCGAGGCGCTTTTTTTTTCTTTAATCTGCCGCCGTGATTTTAAATTATTCTTTTATTATTTTGTGCGGCGATTTCTTATCTTTCTTTATGAGTCAGAATCTTTTAAATATTATCATTAATTCGCTTGAAGACCAAAAAGAAGTTTTCGGAGATTTACTTTTCGAAAATATACGGATGGAACCTTCCGAATATCCTTCAATTAAGGAGCCTCAAATCGCTCCGGTTGTAGCTGAAAATATAGAGATTAATTTGGAGAAAAACTTGTTTGCAGATAAATTCCAGAAAGCCGAATCGATAGACGAATTGAATTCGACGATAAATAATTGTCTTAAATGCGAATTGGGTAAAACGAGAACGAATTTTGTTTTCGGCGTCGGCAATCCTAAAGCGCATATTATGCTTATCGGCGAAGCCCCCGGCGCGGAGGAAGATAAACGCGGCGAACCTTTTGTTGGAAGAGCGGGAAAACTGCTCAACGATATTCTTAAAGCAATTAATTTAACCCGCGAGGAAGTTTATATAGCCAACATCCTTAAATGCCGTCCTCCGGGCAATAGAAATCCCCTCCCTCCCGAGATGGATACGTGCATGCCTTATCTTTATAAACAGATTGAATTGATAAAACCGAAATTGATCCTTTGTTTGGGACTTGTAGCCGCAACCGGAATGTTGAAGGTAAGGTCGAGTTTAACAAAACTTCGCGGAATAGTTCATGAAATTGAAGGCATTAAAACGATGGTTACATATCATCCAGCGGCGCTGCTCAGAAATCCCAATTGGAAATACGGCGCGTGGGAAGATATGAAAAAGTTCAGAAAACTTTACGACGAAATCTTAGGAGTTGAATGATGGCTAGGCTTAGCGATCTTGAAAATTTGAAAAATTCCACAAAACAGCCGCCTCAGGCTATGGAGGTTGAACGGGCGGTACTGGGGGCTTTAATGTTAGACCCGGTCGCGGTTCCCAAAGCGCTTGAAATACTTTCTCCCGAATATTTTTACGATAAAAAGAATTCTCTGATTTTTAAGGCGATGATAAATTTATTCCAGGCGAATGAACCGATTGATACAATTTCTCTTTTTGAAGAATTACGCAAAGCGGGCGATTTGGAAAAAGCCGGCGGCGCTGTGTATATATCTCAATTGGCGCAGGATATTTCTTCCGCGGCTAATGTTGAATATCATTCACGTATTATTTTGGAAAAATGGATTCTCCGCCAGTTGATTTCAACGGCAATGGAAATAGCCACTTCGGCTTACGAAGGCACGGAAGACGTATTCGATTTGATGGATAAAGCCGAAAGCAGAATTTTCAACATTACCGAAGAGAGTTTTAAAGAATCGTATAAATCGATGGACAAAGCTGTTAAAGAAGCGATAGAACATATCGAAGCGATTCATTCGAGAGCGATTTCTTCGTTTTCCGTTCCGAGCGGATTTTTCGGTTTGGACGATCTTCTCGGCGGATTTCAGAAATCGGATTTGATAATTGTCGCGGCGCGTCCTTCTATGGGTAAAACGGCTTTCGCTTTATCAGCCGCGCGTAACGCCGCCGTCGAACATAAAGTGCCGATAGCTGTTTTCTCACTCGAAATGGCGACAATTCAGCTTGTAACCCGATTGATTAGCGCTGAATCGAGAATAAACGCTCATCAAATTAGAACCGGAAAATTCAAAGCCTCCGACGGATCTAAAATAAGCCGCACCGCTCATAAACTAAGCGAGGCTCCAATTTATATTGACGATACGCCGGCATTATCGGTATTGGAATTACGCGCGAAAGCCAGAAGGCTAAAAGCAGAAAAAGATATCGGATTGATAATGGTGGATTACCTTCAGTTGATGACTGCGGGCACTCACATCGAAAGCCGCGAAAGGGAAATTTCGATGATTTCAAGATCGCTTAAAGCGATTGCCAAAGAATTGAATGTTCCGGTTGTCGCTCTTTCTCAGCTCAACAGAGCCGTAGAATCGAGGCAGGATAAACGTCCGATGCTTTCCGATTTACGCGAGTCCGGATCAATTGAACAGGACGCCGATGTTGTACTTTTCCTTTACAGACCTGAAGCCTATGGAATTATGTCCGATCACGAAGGAAATTCTACCGAAGGCATCGCGGAAATAATTGTAGGCAAGCAGCGTAACGGTCCCGTCGGCGATGTGAAATTACGGTTCATAAAAGAATACGCGCGGTTTGAAAATGTCGATTTTTTCCACGATCAAGTTCCCGCGGGCGCTCCGGCGGCTGACGAGCTTCCCGAACCCCCGGATGAAGAGGATTTACCAATATGAAAAAATTAATTTATATATTTTTATTTCTTTCGTACGTCGTACAGGCTCAATTTGTTTACGATAAAAGCGACGTGGAAATTTGCAGTTCGAAATTTGATACCGCTGTGAACCTTAAACTTACCGATAAACCGATAGGTCAAGTTATTGCAGGCATCGCCAAAACATTTTTGGGAACGCCTTACGAAGCTCATACACTGGAAAAGGGAGACTCGGAAACGGTTGTAGTTCATTTAAGCGGTCTGGACTGCTATACTTTTTTTGAAACCAGTCTCGCGTTGGCACGATCGGTTAAAAAAGGCTCTCCGGATTTCGAATCTTATTTGAAAGAAATTGAAAATTTACGTTACCGGAACGGAGTGGAAAAAGGTTATATTTCAAGACTGCATTACGCTGTGGATTGGCTCTACGATAATCAGAAAAGGGGAATTGTAAAAGATATTACTAAGCGGATTGGCGGAATTCCTTTTAACAAAAAAGTCGGATTTATGTCGGAGCATCCTCAATATTATAAACGACTGAAAGATAATCCCGAAAATATAGCCGGGATTAAAGCGGTGGAAGACAGCATAAATAAAAGGGAATACTATTATATTCCTCAGGATGAAATTCAAAAAGCCGAAGACAAAATTCATTCGGGAGATATCATTTTCTGCACAACATACATCGACGGACTGCTTGTCGGTCATACCGGAATGGCTGTCCGCGAAAAAGACGGAAGGATACATTACCTCCACGCGCCGAGTATCGGCAAGAAAGTGCAGTTAACCGAAAAACCGCTTTCGGATTATGTTAAAGAGGTAAAAAAACATACCGGCATAATTGTTATTCGTCCGCTTGAGCCCGTGAATTAATATTTGATTAACGATTTGAGAATTTTGATATTTTCTAAATCCTCAAGCTGATCTTTTCCTTTTGGGGTCTCTAATATTTTCGGAACGGACTCGATCTTTTTATCGTTCATTATGTTTCGAAATCCTTCAAGTCCAATAAAACCCCGCCCGATATGTTCATGGCGGTCAACGCGGCTGCCTAATTCTTTTTTGCTGTCGTTCATGTGAATACATTTCAGAAAATTTAATCCAATGATCGAATCAAATTCGGAAATTACGTTCCGATAGTTTCCGGCTGATTTTATATCATATCCCGCGGCAAAAATGTGGGCTGTATCTATACAGACACTCATTCGGCTTTTGTCTTCCACAAGTTCAATTATTCCGGCAATCTGTTCAAATTTATAACCAAGCGCCGTTCCTTGTCCGGCTGTAAGTTCAATCATGCTTTTCACCTTGAAATTCCGCGACGCTTCATGAGCTAAGTTCAGCGATTCGGCAATTAACTTAATTCCTTCCTTTTCGCCATTGCCGCCGTGCGCACCGGGGTGAAAATTTAAATGCGGAATTCCCAGCAGTTCGCATCTGTTCAATTCGTCGATGAACGATTCGCGAGATTTTCTCAAGTTATCTTCGTCAGCGGCGCATAAGTTTATAAGATAACTGTCGTGAGCGACGACAAATTTTATTCCGCTCGACTTAAGCGATTTTTTAAATTTTTCAATTTCTGCTTTCTCTAACGGTTTGGCTTTCCACCGGTTATTATTCTTTGTGAAAATTTGAATTGCAGTAAATCCGAGTTTCTCTCCTCTTTCAACCGCTTTGCTCACTCCGCCTGCTGTGGATGTATGCGCGCCGAGCAGATATTCGGTGTTAGCTCTATTTTTCTTCAGCATATAGTTCTTTCAATAATGTAATAGTTTGGTATAAATCCTTTGCTTCGTAATCGGGAGTTACGCCCGATTCGGTGTTGTAAGGGAAGGAGGTTTTACCGGAATAAATTAAAATTCCTTTGCCGCCGGAGTTCTGCGCTCCTTCGATATCGGATATTAAATCGTCGCCGAGCATGAAAAAACCGTCTTCAATTTTAGAACCGCACAATGCTATCGCAGCGGAGAAGTAGCCCTTCGAAGGCTTGCCGATAAGAACGGCTTCTTTGCCGGACGCGTATTCGATAGCTTTAACGAATGCCCCGGCGTCGAGCAGATAACCTGCTTCCGGAGTTTTCCAGAATTTGTTTTTCTGCATGGCAATAAAATCCGCTCCGTTCAATACGTAATTGAAAATTTGATTCATTATGTCAAAGTTCCAATCTCTCTCCAAGTCTCCCACAACAACGCATTCGGGATTTTCATAATCCAGCAGTTCGGAAAACATAGATTTTATCGGCTCTGAAGCAAACGCCGCGGCGGTGTTATAATTTAATCTTACATATTCCAGCGCCGCGTCGGCAGCCGTCATTAAAGGAAAATCGGTTTGAATATTATTAATCTCGAAAAACTCTCTCTGCAGTTTTGAGTTTGATAATGTTGAATTGCTTATAGCGCAGAAGGGGATTTCGCTTGCATTTAAAAAGTCTATAAATTCCGCTAATCCCGGAGCCGGTTCTTTCCCGAGTTTTAATACTCCGTCAATATCTATCAAAAGAGGTTTCATTTTTCAATTCTTTTTCCTCTGCAAAGTTATTAAATAGATATTAAAATCAAAATTATATGATTGGTTAAACGATAGTTCTTTTCTTAACCGCGACGCAAAGACGCGGATGACATGATTGTTCAGGCATTTGTCATCGGTCATTTGTTATCGGTCATTAGTCATTGGTGGAGGGGGGATTGCCAAATTGATTAATTGTTAAATTGTTTCACGCAAAGGAAATAGAACGCGGATGACGCAGATCGAACGGATTTACGCGGATGGGAAGAATTAAAAATTAGGAATTAAGAATTAAACCGGGTGGAAGTTCGGATTTTTTTCTGATTTGGATGGAACACGAGTGACGGTTAAATTTGGATGAACGGATGATTGTTCACTAATGGAGTTTTTGTAATCCATACTCTCAACGAAGAAAGAGCCGTCATCGCGAGCGAAGTGGAGTGTAGCGACGCGATCTGTTGCACAATGCGCCGAAACAAAAAAACGCAATTGTATGAATGATTTGTTTTTGCTGTCATTTCGACGAACGGAGTGAGGAGAAATCTTTTCATCAAACACATCTAATATTTATTCCCTCTGTGACCTCCGCGCCTTCTCCGTGCCCTCTGTGGTTAAACGAAATTCTCTCTTAACCGCAAGACGCAAAGACGCGGAGGAATTTAGAACACGGATTTACCCGCCCGAGGCGGGTGAACGCAGATAAAACGGATTTACACTGATGGGGAAAAAGTAATTCAGCCGTATAGCAATTCAGAAGTAAATTTCCGCAGAAAAGTTTTACACATTTTAGATTCTCTTATTCGCGTAACTTGTCCCGATGTTTTTTATCGGGATTAGCGGCTTTTTTATTTCACATCAGAGACGGTTAAATTTACATGATTGAATGATTCTATGTTAAGGTAGTCTACGTAATCACACCTCAACAAAATAAATGTCCGTCATTGCGAGCGAATCATGGCTATCTGTTGCATTGTTTGTAGTTGAAGATATATAATTTGTATAATACGAAAGCCCCACGCCGCATTATAACTCACGGCGCGGTTCTTCGTAACTAACGGATATTTTTCACTGCAAAGAATAATTAAACAATTTTCTCGAATTCCGGATAAGCCTCCATACCGTGTTCGCCAATATCTAAACCGTCAATTTCTTCCTGCGGAGATACCCTCAATCCCACAAATTTATTTATTATTTTAAAAGCGAGGAACATCATCGGGAAAGACCATAAGAACGCCGATAAAACTCCGATAGCTTGAACTCCCACTGTAGCGAAACTGAATCCATTAACGTCAAACATCCCGGCTGCCAAAGTGCCGAAAGCTCCGCAAACGCCGTGAACCGAAATTGCCCCCACCGGATCGTCGATATGCAGTTTGCGTTCTACAAAAAGAACGGAAACAACGACGAGGAATCCCGCGATCAGCCCTATGATTACGGAACTAAACGGAGACACATTCGCGCATCCGGCGGTAATTCCCACTAATCCCGCCAGAGCACCGTTAAGAGTCATTGAACCGTCCGGTTTTTTTAGCATTGTCCATGCGGCTGTCATTGCCGCTATTGCCCCTGCGGAGCCCGCCAATGTTGTATTTACTGCTATGAGCGCTATGTCTTTGGTTCCCGCGGTTGTGCTGCCGGAATTAAAACCGTACCAGCCGAACCATAGAATGAAAGTCCCCAAAGCCGCAAGTGTAATACTGTGACCCGGAATAGCGCGGGGTTTGTTGTTTTTGTCAAATTTACCGATTCTTGGTCCAAGTACTAACGCGCCGGCGAGCGCAGCCCATCCTCCGATTGAATGTACTACTGTTGAACCTGCGAAATCTATAAATCCGAGACTCTCTAACCATCCCGAACCCTTATAAAGACTTCCCCAAGCCCAGCTTCCGAAAACGGGATAAATAATTGCCGATAAAAATATTGAATAGAGCAGATAAGATTTAAAAGTAATTCTTTCGGCTACCGCTCCGGAAACTATTGTTGCAGCCGTTGCCGCGAAGACGGTTTGAAACAGCCAGAATACGTAAAGCCAGGGGTCTCCATCTTTGCCAAAGTCGGATAGGAAAAATCCGGTCGTTCCGAAAAATCCGGTTGAAGTTATTCCGAACATCAATCCGAAACCGATCATCCAAAAAGCAAGAGACCCGAATGCGAAGTCCATAAGATTTTTCATAATAATATTCACAGCGTTTTTTGCCCTTGTCAAACCGGTCTCTACCATCGCGAATCCAGCCTGCATAAAAAAGACCATCGCGGCTGCAATTAACGTCCATACGAAATCCAAATTTGTTTGTACTTCCGCAGCGGTGGTTTTATCTTCCGCCGCAAGCGAAATCGGCAAAGCCGCCAAAAGCAGTAAGAAAATTTTCAATTTCATTTTATCTCCCAAATTTTATAATAATGTTAAAGTGTAACTCCAATGATGAAATAAGTCTTTTCTAAGTGAGGATTAACAATAAACGACGCCGAAAGAGGCAAATTAAAAGAGTCGGTTACTTTAATGCTCTTCGAGACTGAAAAGCCGGCGTTGATAATAGCTCCTTTTGAAGCGGAATAAACCGCAGATTTAGATAAAGAAGCGCCGGTAAAAAATGAAAGCGATACTTGATTCAGCTCAATCGGATATCCTAATTCAAGATAAGCCGATTTATCCGTGTCGTTGTAAAAATTATAATAAAAACCAACTCTAAGCGGGAATGCTTTAACTCCTGAATATAATATTCCCGCTTCAAGCGCATGTCCGCCCAAGCCATTATTTTTATAATTGAAATAATCTAAGCCTGCATCGGGAAAGAAATAATCCGTGTATATTATTCCCAAATCGCCCATTTCGGTGGAGAAAGAATAGGAAAGCCAAAAGTCCGATTCCGAATACTGTGCTGACGAGCTGGCAATTGAATACGCTCCCCAAAGTCCCGCCGAAAAATTTGAGTATTCCAAACTAACCGACGGCTGAACGCTCAGCGAATTGCCGAAATCTTGTCCGCGCCAAATATAACGGCTGTAAATATCTGCGCTCAAATCCACTTGAGCGTTTAACTCAATTAATAAAACAAAAGTCATTATAATTATTTTACTTATGTGTTTCATAGTTCCCCCATTAATTATTATTAAAGTGCGGCTTCGCCCGCTTCTCCGGTTCTAATTCTGATTGCGTTTTCAATTGCGTGGATAAAAATTTTACCGTCTCCAATTTCTCCGGTTTGAGCTATATCGACTATAATTCTAACAGCTTCCTCGCATCTATTTGCGCCGCAGACCAATTCGATTTTAATTTTCGGAACAAAATCTATGCTGTATTCCGATCCCCGGTAAATTTCCGTGTGACCTTTCTGTCTGCCGTAGCCGCGCGTCTCAATTACCGTTAGTCCGGCGAACCCTGCTTCCCGCAGAGCTTCGTGAATTTCGTCCAATTTGTGCGGACGAATTATCGCTTCAATTTTTTTCATTGATGCCTCCTTTTTAGCTAATTATATTTTCTGGACTAATTTAATTAGAAGTTCAAGGCAAAGAAAAGAAATAAATAAGGGATAAACAAAGAAAAGCATTATAAAATAAATGATAAATTGCTAAATACCTAAATAATATTCGTTCGCATGCATATTCTTACTAATGTTTTAAACCAAAGGAGGGAAATCGCCGAGATTATAAATGTTAAATGGATTCCGAAAGTACGTTGGAAAACATTTTCACTCATCACCTCAATTTATAGTATCGCTGCCTAAATACTTTTTTTACGTCAAGATATTTTGCAAGTTTTGGAATAATGGAATAATGAAAAAGTGGAATTATGTTAAATACGAATCGAATTGGAAATTCAGCTTATACCCCTTAGCGTGATAAACCGCAAATTAAGTAAATATTTCTTAGCCTGTCATAAAGTTAAAAATTAAACTTTTAAAAATTTCTAATTGACCTAATTTCTAATCAAGTAACAATTTACAATGCACAATAAA
>CAYNUJ010000019.1:0-28338 GCA_964400095.1 uncultured Melioribacteraceae bacterium | reverse complement strand
ATGGATTTGGGTGTTGAATTGATTGAGGAGATAAACGGCAGCGTTGAAGATATTGTAATGATAGGCGATACGCTGCACGACGCGGAGACGGCTGAGCTGATGGGAGTTTCATCAATTCTATTAGCCTGCGGACATCAGTCTAAAAGTAAATTGGAAACCGCCGGATGTTTGGTTCTTAATTCGGTAAAGGATTTAAACGCTTATTTACTTTGAGTTTATTGAGGAAGACACCGCGGATGAACTACTGTAAATCAAACTCTTAATTCAGCCTTAATTCTCATCATTTTATAATCACTCTCCTTCGTCGAAATAAGGTCTTACAAAATCTCTGGCGTCGGGGAAATCAGTCTCCACTTTCTCGCGAAGATTTTCAAGCATATCGGCGAATTGGTTTACCGCTAAATCCGCGCGCTCTTCAATTATTTCGCTCATTATTCTCCATGCGTCAATCGATCTGTCTATTCCGATAAGCGCTAATTTTGCCGACAAATTTTTATCGAGTTCTTTGAATTCCTTATCGAATATCTCATCGTAAATGTCGCGCACTGCTCTTCGGAGCTTAATATAAATAAATGTATAATAAAAAATTATAATATCGATAACATCGTGAAGAGAAAGAATGTCGTCAACCGGATCTCCTTCGGCTAATCCCATTTCAACTTTCTCGCGAAGAGAAACGACAAATTGTTCGAGTGTGTAATTATTATCGGCGAACCATTCGTGAACCAATGTATTATATTTATCGGCAAGAACGCATATGCCGTTTTTGTCAACTTTAAGTTCAACTTCCTTTTCAGCCTCTTCGTCAATTTCCGGCAATTCGTCTATCACGATGCCTTCTTTTTCCATGAATTGTTCCAGCATTTCGGATATCTCTTCGAATATCATTTTAACGCGGAGAATAGAATCATCAACTTCGGCTTCGTCTTGATTTTCCTCCATTTCCATTTCGAAGCTGTAATTTAAACAGCGTGAATTAAAGCGGCAGCGTTCGCACCAGCGGTCGCAGTAATTATATATTCCCGGGTAAAAATCGCCTTCGGAAAATTTGTCGTCTAAAAAAAAGTCGCTCATATTCTTTTATTGCCGCGCTGATTGTCAGGAAATCCGGCGTTCCTTTATTTCTCCAATAGATTTTCTTAAATTTAATAAATCAATCGGCAAAGTGAAATAAAATTTTTTAGAATATGAGAGGATTATTGAAGGAATAACCGATTCAATTTTTCTTACTTTTAGATGATACTTTGTTTTCAAAGTTCCAATTTACCAGGATTTTTTCGAGTGGAAAAAAATGATAATATCTCAATTGTTTCGATATTTATACGATAATATAAACTATTGTGCTTTGTTACAACCGCGCGCCTAACATCTTTTTTTATAGAGGTTTTTTGAAATAATTTTGGGTTATAGGAAATTAGTTCAAGTGTTTTTTCAATCTTCCGCGATAACTTTTGCAGTTCTCGTTCTGACCAATTGTTCTCCAAATGTGCAAAAGTTTCGGATAATTCTTTAAGAGCGTGATCAGTCCACTTAATTTTACAACCACTTTTCATAAATTTTTCTTGCTTCGGAGTGAGAGCTTAATTTCTCGGAATTTGCATCTTTAATTCCATTTTCAATAGATACTCTTTCTTCCGTGGAAATTTCATCCCACCAATCTTTGGTATGAGAATTTCTTAACTCAACCAAACGCTTAATTACAGACTTATCTTCTAATGTAGTAAGCCATTGAATTAATTCAATTTTTATATTTTGAATGTTTTGTTCCATAATCAAATTGATATAATAATTTTAAGACTATATTAAAATAACGCGCATATTTTACTTATGCAATAGTTTTTTCAAAATATCCTATTGCGGTAAAGAAGGAATTTGGAATGGATGATTGGACGGAAATAATTTGCGCATTTCTTAAACCCGTTTTTAATATCGCGCGGTTTCTGTATGATTGTCTTAAAGACGTACTTCGTAAGTGCGGTTTAAATATGGTGTTTGGTATGTATTAATAGGAGTATAAATATTGTTGTCGCCAATTTTAAATTTGTACCGCATGATAGCAATTTTACTTTTTGAAACTTTTTTGAATAGGACATGGTTATTAAAAAATTATAAACGGATAAATAAATTAAATCCGTTCAATTTTCATTTGAATTGCTTAATTTTAATACTTCAATTTATAAGGCTGAAAATTAAAACAAGATTTGCGATTATAAATGCGGTTTGCCAAATTTAACCAGCAATAATTTTATAAAAAATTCACGGAGAAGCCGGTTCTTTAATGAACGAAATAAAGGAAAAATATAAAAAGGAATTCGACGACTGTTTTCTTGCCGCGGGCAATCTCGAGCGGAAGAGTAAAAATATTCTGCTTCAAAAACCCGGGGCGGATAAATGGTCGGCGGTTGAATGTATCGAGCATTTAAATCGATCGGCGGATATATATATTACCCAGATAAAAAAAGGAATAGAAAAATACGGCGGCAGGACGGCTAAAAAAAATAACGAAAAGTTCAAAAACAGAACTATGGTCAATTTTATGGTTTACTACCTTGAACCGCCGTACAAAGTTAAAATAAAAACTTTCGATATATTCAGTCCAAAATTAAACAAAGAAAACATAGATAAAATATTCAGCGATTTTTTCGAATATCAGCGGGACTTCAAAGAATTGATTGATACTGCATTCAATTACAATTTAAAAAAAGTAAAAGTAACTTCGCCTCTCAGCTCATTAATTAGATTCCGTTTAGGCGAAATATTTCCTTTTCTCGCCGCGCATCAGAGACGGCATCTATGGCAGGCGGAAAAAACAATTGAACGAACTGCGGAGAATTTACGGTAAAAATGGAATTGACAATTAAATCTATTTACGCCACTCTTTCCAAAAAGACGGCAGGCTTGATGGAAAAAGCCAAAATGACCGAGCACACGTTTATGATAATTATTGCAATCATAATCGGCGTTCTAGCCGGATTTGCCGCGATTGGCATTAGGTGGTTAATTCAAACTATTTCCAACTTTTCTTTTTCCGGCGGCGAGGATTTACTCTCAAGCATTATTGCCACGCCGTGGTATTGGAAAATAATTGTTCCGGCTCTCGGCGGAATGATAGTCGGACCCATAATTTACTTTTTAGCTCCGGAAGCTAAGGGACACGGCGTTCCGGAAGTTATGCAGGCAATTTTATTAAAAGGCGGAAGCATTCGTCCGAGAGTGGCGGCGGTAAAAGCATTCGCTTCGGCGGTTACTATCGGAACCGGAGGCTCGGTTGGCAGAGAAGGACCTATAATTCAAATAGGCTCGAGTCTCGGCTCTACCGTTGGACAGTTTTTCAGAGTTCCGACTAAAAGACTTAAAACTTTAGTCGGCTGCGGCGCGGCAGCCGGAATTGCCGCGGCGTTTAACGCCCCGATAGCGGGAGCGCTATTTGCAGTGGAAATTATTTTGATGGATTTTGCCGTCGCTCAGTTTTCGCCTATCGTAATCTCTTCCGTGATGGCGACGGTTATTTCCCATTGGTTCGAAGGGGATTTTGCGGCTTTCATAGTTCCCAAATATAATTACGCATCGCCGTACGAAATCGGTTTTTATTTTATTCTCGGAGCCGTAGCCGGAGTGGCTTCGTTTTTGTTTATTAAACTTCTCTACTTCTCCGAAGATTTTTTCGATAATAAATTAAAAATTCCCGAATATCTTAAACCGGTTATCGGCGGTTTGATTATGGGCATTATCGCAATCGGTTTTCCCCACGTTATGGGAGTTGGATACGGTTCTATTAACTTAGCCCTGCACGGAAACGTTGTATGGTATATGGCGCTCGGACTTTTGTTTATGAAGATATTCGCCACTTCAATTACTCTCGGTTCGGGAGGTTCGGGCGGTATTTTCGCCCCGTCTTTATTTATGGGAGCCATGCTCGGCGTACTATTCGGCGAATTTGTTCACAGTTATTTTCCCGCAATTACAGCCGAACCCGGAGCTTACGCTTTGGTTGCTATGGGCGGATTGGTTGCGGGAACCACGCGCGCTCCGATAACGGCAATCATTATCGTCTTCGAATTAACAAACGATTATAAGATTATTTTGCCCCTAATGGTTACATGTATTATTAGTATGATCCTCTCTACAAAACTTTCGAGAGAATCTATTTATACCTTAAAACTTGTTCTGAGGAATATAGGAATTAAAGAAGGCGCCGAGATTAATATTATGGAGTCCATCTTTGTTAAAGAAGTTTTCAAAAAGGATTTTTCTCCCGTTTATATTAACGATAATTTCAGTCTGGTTGTAAATAGATTAATTCAAGGGCGGGGGAGAGAATTTCCCGTTTTAGACCACGAAGGATGTATTAAGGGAATTATTTCGGTTGAAATGATAAAAGATTATCTTTTTGAACGGGACGCTTTAACAAACGTTTTAATTGCCGCCGATATAATGAGTCCCGAATTCGAAACAACCGAATTGGATGAAAATTGCCAGGCGGCTCTCGATAAAATGCGGAAATGCGATCACGAAAGCTTGACCGTTGTTGAAAGCAAAGAATCGATGAAAGTAATCGGAATGATTTGGCTGAAGGATATACAGGACGCTTACAACCGCGAAGTTGAAAGAAGGGACATTACCTCAACATTGGCAAGCAGCATTACGATGAAAGACGATGAGCAGAGCGTTCATTTTTTGGAAGGATATGAAATTGTTGCAATTAAGCCCCCGACTAAGTTTGTCAATAAATCGATCCGCGAACTAAATGTAAGAGCTAAATTCGGCGTGGATATTCTTTCAATTAAAACAAAGATTGACGGCGAGGAAAAAGTAAAAGCGATTCCCAGTCCGGAATATGTGATTACGGAAAACGACTATCTCGTTGTTGCCGGTGAAATTAAAAACATCAATTATTTGAAGAACCTTTAATTTACCGAGTTGAATATCTGTTGATTTTATCAGTTCGGTTGAATTATTGATTTTAGCGTAACGCGCCGCCGATTGGGCTTAATAAAAATTAATGGCTTTAAGCAAAACAAAAATATTTAATTTCTGGTATCCCCTTTCTGCAACGTGGCTGATGATGTCGATTGAAGGTCCTTATCTTTCAGCAATTATCGCGCGGCTGCCGGAACCAAAATACAACCTCGCAGCTTACGGAATTGCCTTTGCAATCGCATTGATTGTAGAATCCCCCGTAATAATGATGATGAGCGCATCAACGGCTTTGGTTAAAGATAAACGGAGTTATCTTAAATTACGGAATTTCAGCGGCGTATTGAATTTTGCCGTAACCGCCGGAATGTTGATTGTTCTAATCCCTCCGCTATTTGATTTTTTAACGCTTGATTTGATGAATTTGGATATCAAGGTTTCCGCATTAACATACAAAGCTGTGGCAATTCTGCTTCCCTGGCCGGGAGCGATAGGCGTACGACGATTTTATCAGGGAATATTAATCGGAAACAATTTAACTAAAAGAGTAGCTTACGGAACTGTAATCCGTCTTGTATCGATGAGCGTTACCGCGCTGAGTTTGTTTTTATTCACCGGACTCGAAGGCGTGGTTGTCGGAGCGGGCGCGCTGTCCGCGGGAGTAATTACCGAAGCTATCGCCAGCCGGGTAATGGCGCATTCTTCCCTAAAAAAAATTAAACAAGTCGATTTGAGAGCCGAATTAACTTACATAGAAATTTGGAATTTCTATTATCCTCTTATTATGACATCGTTTTTATCGCTCGGTGTGCATCCGCTGGTTACATTTTTTATGGGGCAGGCTAGGATGTCGCTCGAATCCCTCGCGGTTCTTCCGGTTATTAATTCACTCGTGTTTATTTTTAGAAGCGTGGGACTTTCTTATCAGGAAGTTGTTATCGCGCTAATTGGCGAAAAATTTGAGAACCGGAAACAGTTAAAAGAATTCGCCGTTTGGTTAGGCGCGGCGGCGTTTATCTCGCTCGGACTAATAGCCTATACTCCTTTAAATGAAATATGGTTTCATTCGATATCCGGACTATCCCTGGAATTGACAAATTTCTCTCATCTGCCGTTGATGATTTTAGCGGTTATTCCGGTTCTATCCGTAGTAATTTCTTATCAGAGGTCGGTTCTTGTCGCATCGAAGAAGACTTCTCCTATTACGTGGGGAACGTCTCTTGAGGTAATCGGAATTATCGGTACGCTTGTTATTCTAATTATAGGTTATGATGTTGTTGGAGTAACTGCCGCGGCGGCGGCGTTTGTGATTGGCAGACTTATGGCAAATATTTATTTGATGAAATATGTAATTTTAGCGCGGTATAGCACGCGGTAAAAAATTCAATCAAAATTCTGCTGAGTGTGAGGTATAAGGGTGTATGTGCCGTCCTGAAAAAAGTTGAAATAAAATAATTGACTTTAAAAAACGGCAAAAATCCGGTTGGAAATGCATATCCTTAACGCTATTTTTAGTGAATAAATTTTTACCGTTAAGTATTTGTTTTTATTAAAAATGACTGCGCCTTAAGGAGGATAAGTTATGTCGAACGCATATTTTAAGGTTCCGGATCCTATTAATGAACCTATTAAAAATTATGCTCCGGGTTCTCCGGAAAAAGAAGAATTAAAGAAAAAATTGAGCGAAATGAAGTCCCGCCAAATTGAAGTTCCATTAATTATAGGCGGAGAGGAAATTAAAACCGGCGATACGGCTGAAATGAGAATTCCCCACGAAAAAGATCATGTTCTCGGCGTTTATCACAAAGCCGGCAAAAAGGAAGTTGAACTTGCAATTGAAGCCGCTTTAGAAGCCCGCGAAGAATGGGCGGCTATGCCTTGGGAACAAAGAGCGGCAATATTTTTGAAAATGGCTGATCTTCTTGCGGGTCCGTGGAGAGCAGTCCTAAACGCCGCTACAATGCTTGGACAGAGCAAAACCGCGTATCAGGCGGAAATTGACAGCGCATGCGAATTGATCGATTTCTGGAGGTTCAATTCTTATTATCTTACGCATATAATGTCCGACCAGCCTTACTCTCCCCACGGAATGTGGAACAGAGTAGAATACCGTCCTTTGGAGGGTTTCGTATTCGCGGTAACGCCTTTTAACTTTACTTCAATCGCGGGCAACCTGCCAACGGCTCCGGCTTTGGTCGGCAATGTGGCTTTATGGAAACCGGCTTCAAGTTCGGTTTATTCGGCTTATTATTTAATGAAATTATTCGAGGAGGCGGGGCTGCCGAAGGGAGTTATAAATTTTGTTCCCGGCTCAGGCGGACAGGTAGGCAATCCGGTTATGGAGAGTCCTCATCTCGCCGGCATACACTTTACGGGTTCAACCGCGGTATTCCAAGGGATGTGGAAAAAAGTCGGCGATAATATTTCCAATATGAAATATTATCCGAGAATTGTCGGCGAAACCGGCGGAAAGGATTTCTTATTCGCTCATAATTCCGCCGACGTGGACGCCCTCGTTGTTGCGGCAATAAGGGGAGCGTTTGAGTATCAGGGGCAAAAATGCTCGGCTCTTTCGCGTATGTATATTCCTAAATCTATCTGGGATGAATTTAAAGAAAAATATACCGCTCAAACGGCTGAAATTAAAATGGGAGTCATTGAAGACTTCACTAATTTTTTAGGGGCGGTAATAGACCAAGCAGCATTCGATTCGATTACCGCATATATTGACTACGCTAAAGAAGCGGAGAACGCCGAAATAATTACCGGCGGCGGCTTCGACGACAGCAAAGGATTTTTTATCGAACCGACTACAATAGTTACAACCGACCCGAAATTCAAAACCATGCGGGAAGAAATTTTCGGTCCGGTGTTAACAATTTATGTTTACGACGACGATAAATTCGACGAAACGCTCGAACTTTGCGATACAACTTCGCCTTATGCGTTAACCGGGGCTATTTGGGCGCAGGAAAGGCAGGCGCTGGTAAAAATGTCCGATAGACTTCAAAACGCCGCGGGTAATTTTTACATTAACGATAAACCCACCGCGGCTGTTGTCGGTCAGCAGCCATTCGGCGGCGGACGCGCATCGGGAACTAACGACAAAGCCGGCAGCGCGATGAATCTGTTGAGGTGGATGAGCGTTAGAACGATGAAAGAAACATTCGTTCCGCCGAAAGACTGGCGTTATCCTTTTATGGAAGCAGAGTAAAATTTTTATCATTTTATGTAAATATGAAGCGAATTGACAAAATACTTTTTCGCTAATGTTGATAAAATTTACTCTTTTGTTTAGCTTCATATTGAAATTATTTCATTATAATTAGAAGGTGAGAAAATGAAAACCAAATTAGAAATTTGGACTCAAATGGAGAATGACGGCTTCAAGGGAATAAACAATTTATTCTATAACTTAAATACTCCTGCGCTATACGAACAGGCAATTAGGAGAAGAGAAGCCTTGATTTCCCACCTCGGCCCTTTAGTGACTCGTACAGGACAGCATACGGGGCGGTCGCCAAACGATAAATTTATTGTAAAAGAGCCTTCCAGCGAAGGGGAAATTTGGTGGGGTAATGTAAACCGCAGCATCGAAGAAGAATGTTTCGACAAAATATTGGCAAAAATGCAGTCGTATGTCCGTAATAAGGATTTGTACGTTCAGGATGTTTACGCCGGGACTGATAAAAAATACAGATTGCCTGTAAGAGTTATTACCGAAACGGCTTGGCATAATTTATTCGCTAGAAATATGTTCGTACTGCCGAAGGATAGATTAGAATTTGTAAATCATCACCCTGAGTTTATTATTCTTAACCTTCCTTATTTTCAAGCTGATCCGGAAGAAGACGGCACTAATTCACCCGTGTTTATAATCGTTCATTTCAGCCGCAAAATTATTCTTATTGGCGGAACAAGTTATGCCGGGGAAATAAAAAAATCGGTTTTTTCGGTTCTTAATTATATTCTTCCCCGCAAAGGCGTTCTTTCTATGCATTGCTCGGCTAATGTGGGCGAAAACGACGATGTTGCCGTTCTTTTCGGGTTGAGCGGAACCGGAAAGACTACTCTTTCATCCGATCCCAAAAGACGGTTAATCGGAGATGACGAACACGGCTGGAGCGACGACGGGGTTTTTAATTTTGAAGGCGGATGCTACGCCAAAGTTATAAATCTTTCGCGCGAGGCGGAACCGGATATTTACGAATGCACACGCAAATTCGGCACTATTCTTGAAAATGTTCAGATGGATATAAATAGTCGTATTCTTGATCTATTCGATAACTCACTTACCGAGAATACACGCGCTTCGTATCCTATTACTCACATTCCCAGCGTTGAACTTAGCGGAAAAGCAGGTCACCCGAATAATATTATTATGCTTACCGCCGACGCGTTCGGAGTGCTGCCTCCGATTGCAAAACTAACGCAGGAACAAGCGATGTATCATTTTATTTCCGGATATACGGCAAAGGTTGCCGGAACGGAAAAAGGCGTAACCGAGCCTGTAGCGACATTCAGCGCTTGTTTCGGCGCGCCCTTTATGGCGCTCCATCCGTCCAAATACGCCGAGCTTCTCGGAGCTAAAATGAAAAAGCACGGCACTAAAGTCTGGCTTGTTAATACCGGCTGGAGCGGCGGCACGTACGGCGTTGGAAGCAGAATTAAAATAGCTTTCACACGCAGGATGCTTGAAGCGGCGCTCAACGGCGAATTGGACGATATGCCGACATGGACAGACGAAATATTCGGACTCAATATTCCTCAGCATGTCGAAGGAATTCCGGATGAAGTGCTTAATCCTAAATCCACCTGGACAGACAAAGACGCATACGATACTCAGGCAAAGAAATTGGCTTCGATGTTCAACGAGAATTTCAAAGAATTCGAAGAATATGTTTCCGACGGAATTAAATCCGCCGCGCCGAAATCTTTTTAAGCGGGAATGGATAAATTCTTTCCGTTCCTTTCTATTTTTAACGGGAATCCGGCATTGTAAACCGGATTCCCTTTTGTTTATATCAAATTCTTCATTTATTCTTTTTTTATTTTCTTTAAATTCATATATTGTTTAAGAAAAAATTAGGCTAAATTTATTTTATGTCCGAATCCGAATCTATTAGAGCGCAGAACAATTACGACAATTTTGTGGAAAATCTTCCACTCGGTATTATTCTTTTCGATAAAAATTATAGGATAGAAGAAGTAAACAATAATCTTTTCAGTTTCGGAGTGTTGAACTTTACCGGAAAAGAAGAAATTATCGGAGAAATATTTTCCAAAGAAATTTTTAATGCGGGATTAATTTCAGCGGACTTTGGGGAAGAAAATTTGCCGGTTGAAATTCCGGTTAAATCGCTTCAGACTCCGCAGGGAATTTATTCAATTACTCTAAAAGCTGTGCCTTTTTACGACGGCGGTTCATTCAACGGCGGAATAGCCGTTATTGAAGATCATCTTTTCAAATCGGTTGAAATATCGAAAAACGAACCTGATAAGTATATTTCCATACTCAAATGTTTCCACAACGCGGTTACAATTTTCGATGAAGATGGTAAAATTATAGCGTTAAAAACCGACGCTGATTTTTCCGACTTTATGGATGAAAGCGTCAATTCCGTCGAGAAACTTTTCATTAAAACGGAATTGCAGAATGCCGCTGAAAAATTGCTGCGAGAATCCGAGGGAATAAAGAGTTCTTCAGTCGAGGTAGTAATCGACGGCGTTCTTTTCAAACTAACCGCGCAGAAAAAAAACGGCGGGAAAAATTTCGGTATTTTAACATTCGATAGACTTTCGGAAAGCGGAATTAACCGCTCAAAAGAAGAAATTAACGAACTGCTTAAATTTCAGTATATCTCAGAGAGTATTGTCGATTCGGTTCTCGGGCTTGATGAAAGCGGCAGCATAGAATTTTGGAGCGCGGGAGCGGAAAAAATATTCGGATTCAAACGGAGCGAAGTCTTCGGTAAGTTTATTGGGAAAGTAATAAAAAGCATTGATTCCAATTACTTCAAAAGTTTAACGGAACTGCTCGATTCCAAAGGAATTTGGGAAAGTGAAATTAGATATATTGATAAAAACGAATCCGTTAAATTCCTTAATTTGAAGCTTACCGCGGTAAACATCGAAGGCAGAAAATCCATTTTAGGAATTGCCGCCGACATAACCGCCCGAACCGAGATGGAGCGCGAATTAAAGATTTCGGAAGAACGGTACAGAAACATTGTAACTTCAAGCGTTGAATTCATACTTCTGCTTGACTTGGATAAGAAAATCACATACGCTAATCCGGCGTTTATCGAGAACTCTGGGTTCGAATTGGAGGAACTAAGCGGGAAAGATTTTCGAAGCGTAATTGATGAGGAATTTCTTAAGGAAAAGAAAAATTTAGAAAAGGAATTATTCGGTTCATCTCCTCACGCTTTTGAATTCCCTTTGAAAAAGAAGGACGGAGCTGCAATCTTTGTCCATGCGAATATCACGCCTCATTTCGATTTGAACGAGGAACCGAAATATTATTCCGTATTTATTACGGATATAACAAAAATAAAAGAAGCCGAAAAGGATTTCCTGCTTATTCGCTCAGTTTTCGAAGCGTCTATGGACGGAATAGCCGTTCTGCAGGATAGAAAAATCGCGCTGGCAAACGACGCTTTTGCTCAGATGTTCGCTTTTGATTCGCTGAAAGATTCGCTGAATACCGACCCAGTAGATTTATGCGTTGAAAGCGATATCGCTAAATTTGCCGGAGCGCTGCAATCGCTTGAAAGGAATAAGAAAAAATTTATTCGGCTGGAATTTGAAGGAAAAAAAATAAACGACGAAACTTTGTTTTTGAACACTTCCTTAACGTCCTATTCGGCAATGGGAGAGAGTTTTATAGTCGCTATCTTCAGGGATATCACCGAAACAAAATCAGCCGAAGAAAAGCTTATAAATTCGGAAGAGCGGTACAGACATATCACCTCTGCGATAAATGATTTCCTTTGGATGGCGGAGCGGAAAAACGGCAATCTTACTCCTGTGTTTTATACTTCCGCCGTTGAAAGAATGCTGGGCTATACCTCCGAAGATTTTCTCGGCAAAAAATTTCTCTGGTTTAGAATAATTCATCCCAAAGACAGAACTATGGTTCTGAACCAATTGCGCGCCGCTTACGCCGATCCGGCAAGGGAAAACGCCGAGCTTGAGTACCGCGCGGTTAACCGGAAAGGAAATATTCTTTGGATACGTAATAAAATTAATATTAACCGGGCTGAGGACGAAAGCATTATTTCCGTTGTCGGTCTTGTTTCCGACATAACTTTAAGCAAGAGAGCCGAGGAGGAATTAAAACGTTCCGCCGAAGAATTAAGAACGCTTAACGAATCCAAAGACAGATTTATTTCAATTATTTCGCACGATTTGAGAACTCCGTTCAGTTCAATATTAGGTTACACGGATATGCTTCTCGGCGACCGCCAGCTTCCCGAAGAAAAGCAAGTCGAATATACTTTATACATTCAGGAATCCGCTAAGAATATGCTCGAATTGGTAAACGCTCTGTTGGATTGGACACGACTTCAAACCGGCAGGATAAAATTTGAGACTAAAAGACTCGAGGCGAATGTTCTTGCAAATAAATCCATCTCGATGCTCAACGGAACGGCAATGCAGAAAAATATCAATCTGGTTTCCAGCATCGACCGGCAGACACTAATACATGCCGATGAAAGTTTAATGCTTCAAGCTTTCAATAATTTAGTTTCCAACGCAATTAAATTCACTAAACCCGGAGGCAATATAACTATATCCGCCGAACAATTACCCGAAGAACATCTTGTTCGTTTCAGCGTTAAAGATTCGGGTGTGGGAATTAGGAAAGAGGATATGGACAAACTTTTCCGCGTCGATTCAAAATTCACATCGCCCGGAACAGCCGGTGAAAAAGGCACGGGATTGGGTCTTTCTCTCGTGCGGGAAATTGTTGAAAAGCACGGGGGAAAAATATGGGTAAAGAGTAAAATCGGTCACGGCGCTGAATTTTTATTTACGATTCCGGTTTCATCGACAACAATTATGATTGTTGATGATATACTTACTGACAGAATTTTATACACAAAACTAATTCACAGCATCATGCCGGAATATATAATAAAAGACGCGCCGCACGGTAAAGCGGCATTTGAAGCTATCAAATCGATCTCTCCGCTGCTTGTAATTACCGAACATAAGATGCCGCTGATGAGCGGATATGAATTAGTAAAACAAGTTCAGCTAAGCGATGAAATAAATTTCAAACCGGCGTTTATTATTCTAAGCAGAAAATTAAATAAAAGCATAATCAGCTCTTATAAGGAACTTGGTCTAAAATATATTTTCTCCAAACCCGTCGATCTCGATCAGTTTCGTCTTGCAATAAATAATTCTCTTAAAGAAGCTCTAGTCAGTTGACCTCAAAGTTGAGTATGTGAAATTTCTCCCAGCCTTTGTAATCGAAATGCCACCATTCGGTTTCCAGCGGATCAAACCCGAACTTAGTCATAACAGACCGAAGTAAAGCCCGGTTGGATTTTTCCGTTTCGGTTAAATCGGGATTATCATAGTGAGCTTTCTCGGTAAAATTATCGTATTCGGTTCCCATAGGCAATTCGCCGCCGGTTGAATCAATTAAAGTAATATCAACAGCGGCGCCTCTGTTATGCCTGCTTCCTTTTGACGGATCTGCAACGTAACGCGGGTCCGAAACAATGAGCCACATTTTTTTCTGCACGGACAGCGGGCGGTATCCGTCGAATATTTTGATGCGGTAGTTATATTTTTCCGAAAGATATTTATTGGCGGAAGCCAAATTCTCGGCGACAATTTTTCGTAAATATACTTTGTCCGTTTTATAAAGAACTTTTCCGGTGAAGTTATTTTCCGTAGCGTATTTGACGTCGAATACAATCGTGGAATCGATATCCCCCAAATAAACTATTGAGGAATCGCTTTGTGCATACCCGGTTTCCGCACATGCGATTATTAACAGAAATAAATATTTAATATATTTTTTCATTATCGCTAATCTTTCATTTAGTTTTTATTAATATTATTCCGGTTGACGGATTTAACAACAGCGAACCGGAAATAAATTTTGCGGGAGATGTCGAAACGCTTTGACCGTCGGCTAATATTCCCCATTCTCCTTCCGGAAGTTTTATTTTCAAAGTTTTTTTAGCGTTGGCGTTAAACGCGACAACAAATTTATTTCCACCGTAATACATTGCGTACTGAAGAGCGAATTTGTTTTCCGGGAATTCGGTAAAATTAATATCCTCATAATTCGCGCGGCGAAAAGCGTCGTATTTTTTTCTGAGTCCAATTAATCCGCGATAATAATTCAGCAATTCGGAATTTATTTCCGTCTGTTTATAATTGATATAATTTGTCTCGTTGTCCTTATCATAACTGTTGTGATCTATGTGTCCCATGTTTTTATCGGGAATATTAATATTCCAAGGAATAACTTTACTCCGCGCGAATTCCTGCCCTTGATGAATCATCGTAATTCCCTGTGAGGTAAATAAAAACAGGGCGGCTAATTTATTTAATTTCAATTGAAGCGGAGTTAATTGAACGTGTTTGTCTATATCCTTAATTATTTTATCGGGGTCAACTTCCTTTGTACCGATTCTAATAAAATCCCCCAAAGTATATCCGTCGTGGGATTCAAGATAATTAACCGAGTGTTCCTTTTTCTGAAACAATCCGAATTTATCATTTACGAGAGTTCCGTTAACGTAACTTTCGATACGTTTAATATTATTATTTCCGTACTGCTTCCCGAAAATCCAGCCCAAACCGTTGAAAGGATTTTCGCCTTTAATTCCGTTTCTTATTTGATCGTTCCAGGCGCCCCAGCCTCTGAGAGAAAAACCCTTCGGGTCGTAGCCGCCGCCCCAAGGTTCGCATACAAAAACAACATTCGGATTTATTTTTCTCGCTTCGTAAATTATTTCCTCAATTGTTTCCCAGTCAATAAGTTTACCGAGATCGAATCTGAATCCGTCGATGTGATATTCTTTCATCCAATAAAGAATGCTCTCCACAATCAATCGTCTCGTCATCGGCGCTTCGGTTCTTAAATCGTTTCCGCAGTAGCTTTTCGATATTAAATTTCCGTCCTTGTCCAGCCGGAAATAATAAGTTTTGTCAATCTGCTTTAAATTCCCTTTCTCATATTCCGAAAGATGATTGAAAACAACATCCATCATCACGCCAATTCCCTCGCTGTGAAACGCTTTAACCATCTGTTTGAAATCGTTTACCTGCCGTCCGTCCGTTCCCATCCATTCATTCCATTTCAATTCTTTCCAGCCGGTGGAATAGTAAGCTGAAGGAGCGAAAAAATTGGAAGTCATATAACCCCAATGATTTCTCTCGTAAGGATTCCAATCGTTAAATTTGAAAGCCGAGGAATCTTTATAAGGTATTTCAATATTCCCGAACTCCATCGACGGCAGCAATTCCACTGTATTTACGCCTAAATTTTTTATGTAGGAAATTCCGCCTTTTTTACCTTTTTCCGTTAACCCCAAATAAGAACCGGCTGAATTAACTCCGGCGCTTGGGTCAATCGTTGCGTCGCGAATATGCATTTCGTATATTATCAAATCTCTCCAATCCCTCTGAATCCATTTGTCGCCGCCCCAGTCGAAATTATCTTCATAAACAATTGCCAGTCTGGGATTCATATACGTTGTAAAACTCGTCACGGCTTTGGCGTAAGGATCGACGGCAATTACCGGATCCTTTGCGGTTTGAATATCCCGTTCGGAATAAACTTTATATCCGTAATACTTGCCCGATTGAGAACCGTTCACTTCAACTTCCCAAACGCCGCTGTTGTCGCGAATCATTTCAATAAACAGCGGATTTTTACTTTCGGGAGAATTGAACAAGCAAAGCGCGACCTTTTTTGCCGAAGGCGCGAACAGTCTGAAAAATGTATTTCCGTTTTCAATAAAAGAACCGAGTTTTTTTTCGGAATAGAATTTATCTAATTTTTCCTGTTTTGCTATATACAATTCCTTCAGTTTTCTTTCTTTAACGAACAAATCAGCTCCTGCGGTTAAGTTGGATAAAAGTATTAGAGAGGAAAGTATTATCGGAAACAATTTAGTTTTCATAAGCCTTTTTTATTTGTTATTGAATGCGAAGTTATTAAAATTTTACTTTTCCGCAAAGGATTTTTAAAAGGATAGAATAGAAGGAGAAAAAATATCGCTTATCTACGATGATTCAAGCGGATAAATATTCATCTATTAATCTTGGCGTTTGTATCATCCTTTAATAAATATCATTTTCCTCGTAGATGTATTTCCGTTAACCGTCAGTCTGTAAAATAATATTCCCGAAGAGAGCGTATAAAAGGAGCCGGGATTGAAATATTTAGTGTAAATTCCCGCGAAGAATTCATCGTCGGCGAGTGTAATTATCCGGCGACCCAAAACGTCGAAAACTTCTAACTTAACATTCGACCGTTTTGCAAGCGCGAATGTGATAGCCGTTCGCCCGTTAAAAGGATTGGGAAAATTTTGATTCAGCGCAAATAATTTCGGTTTCCCGTTTAGCCAAGCTACTTCGCCGCTCCGTTTAAGAACAAAGTCATTCGGGTCGAATATAATTTCCACTACCGGAAAATTGAATCGAAATTCAAATTTATTTTCGGCTTTATCTATCATCACGGTAACTAACGTATCTTTCCCTCCGCCGGAAAATTTTAGCTGCAGCGGCATTTTAAATAACCGTTTCTCCTCTCCCGCCGGATTCTGAATTATGCTTACAACTACGTCCGATCCGCTTCCGCTATTTTTAATTTGATAAGAATAGTCGTAATCGGGAAATTTAGTCCCGAAAATCCATTCGTCAAAAAACCAGTCTAAATCCTTTCCGTAAACGGCTTCTGCAATATTTTTGAAATCTTCCGTTGTCGCCGATGAATATGATAACTCCGGATTTTGAGCGTAAGATTTTAAAATCCTGAAAAAAGTTGAATCCCCCACAACACCGCGAAGCATGTGAAGAATTACCGCTCCCTTGGAGTAAGTTCTATTCAAATCGAAAATTGAGGGAATACCTGAAATATCTTGAACATAAACTGTTCCTTCGGCTGAAAGCGCGCGGTTCATATCTATTTTTATTCTATCCAAATAACCGGTGAAACCGGAGATATGTTCGCGGTAAAGAGCCTCCGAATAAGTCGCGAAGCCTTCGTTAAGCCATATCTCGCTCCAATTAGCGCAAGTTATTTTATCGCCGAACCATTGATGCGCCAGCTCGTGCGCTATTATTCCTTCTCCCCAGGCGCCGAGAGAAGTTATTGTCTGATGTTCCATCCCCCCGCCGTAACCGAATTCCACATGTCCGTATTTTTCATTTGCAAAAGGATAAATCCCGAAAATTCCGGAAAAATAATTGAGAGCGTCGAGCGTTAAATTTGTATATTTGACAATATCGTCGTTAAACGGTTCCAGCACATAATTGATTACTTTCATGCTGTCTGAACCGTTAAATTTAAAATAATCCGAGTAAGTATTGAACTTACCCGCGGTAACGGCAATTAAATAATTGGCGATCGGATATCGGGTTTTCCAAATGAATTTTCTTTTTCCGGGAATGATGAATTCATCGCCGACCAATTTACCATTGGAAACCGCAATCAGATTTTTCGGAACAGTGACCGCAATTTCAGCGGAATCGGCTTTATCCGCCGGATTATCTTTGCAGGGGAACCAAGCGCTCGCGGCGTATGGTTCGCTCAAAGTCCATACCCAGGGGGAACCGCCGTAAGAATCGAATGCGAAACCTCCGAATCCGGTTCTTAACGGACGACCGTGATAATAAATTGTAACCGACAAGCTGCCGTTAACCGGCAATTCCGCGGAGGATTTAATGACAATTTTATTGACGCTGTGTTCGAATAAAAAATTCTTTATTGAGGACTCAACGGAATCTACCCGCATATTATCTTCAAAATCTAGGAAAAATTCATTGACGGAGTTGCTGACAATTTTAAGATTAACCGTTACTTTACCGTAAAGGATTTTCGATTCGGTATCGATATCCAAATCCAATCCGTAAAATAGAACGTCAATATTTTCGTCGCCGGGATATTCCACGTTTGCAATATTGTAAACGGTAGAAGGATATTTACAAATGCCGCCAAGCTGGGCGAAGCAATTGTATGATGAAACAATTAAAATAAAAGTCAATAAAGATGGTCTATAAATCTTCATATTTAAAAATAATCATTTCAGTCAAAACAAACGAGGGCAAATTATCGTCATGCAAATAATTAATAAAAGTTTTTTCGCGGATTTAAAACCGGAGAATATTTTTTATCTTTATTATTCAATTTTGAGGAATTTATGAATAGATTGGAAAAAATAAGAAAAGAAATAAACGATATAGACGAGAAACTTTTGGCGCTCTTAAAGCAAAGAAGAGAATCGAGTCTCAAAGTTGTAGAAGCTAAAAACGCTAATAAAATTCCTATTAGGGATCATTCACGTGAAACCGAATTATTGAATAGATTGATAAAACGGGGACGCGAACTAGGATTGGACTCTCATTATATTACCCAAGTATTCCAATCCGTGATTGAGGATTCCGTTCGTTTGCAGCAGGGATACCTGCAGTCTGAAATAAACGAACCCGAAAGCGAAAAGAAATTTCTTAATGTAGCGATACAGGGAATTGAAGGCTCTTACAGTTCGCTTGCGGCTCGTAAATTTTGGAGCAACTCCAACATGGAATTAAATTTCGCGAGCAAACACCGATTCGACGAGGTTGTTCAAAGCGTTGAGGACGGAGAAGCGGAATACGCGGTTCTGCCGGTAGAAAACACAACCTCGGGAGGTATAAACGAAGTTTACGATTTATTGCTCCACACTACGCTAAAAATTATCGGCGAAGAAATTTTCACCGTCAATCACTGCCTTGTCGCGGTTGCGGACGTGCCTTTGAACAAAGTGAAAACAATTTACGCGCATTATCAAGCCGCCGCTCAATGCAGTAAATTTCTCGATTCGCTTCCGAACTGTAAAATTGAATTTTTCGACGATACCGCTATGTCGGTTCGCAAAATAAAAGAACTCAACGATCAAAACGCCGCGGCGATAGCTTCCGAAGAAGCGGCTAATTTATTCGGCGTTAAAATTGTTCGCAGAAACATTGCAAATCAAAAAGAGAATTTCACCCGATTCTTAATCGCTTCCCGAAATCCGGTTAAAGTCGATCCCCGGATCCCGGCTAAAACTTCGCTTGTAATGGCAACGGCTCATATGGCGGGTTCGCTTGTTGAAGCTTTGGACGTATTTAAAAGACACAACGTGAATTTAACAAAGCTGGAATCGAGACCCATACTTGGAAATCCATGGGAAGAAATGTTCTATATGGATTTTGAAGGTAATATTGAAGACGAAAAGATTCAAGAAGTAATGGACGAGCTGGGTCCGTTTACTCGCTTCTTTAAAATAATCGGCTGTTATCCGAGTAAAGGTTTTAGGAAGCCCAAACCTAATTTAGCAATCGATAGAACCACGCCGGCTGATTCGGGAAATGAGATTGAAGTAAAGCCGAAAGCCTCGAAAGCTCCAAAAAATTATAAATTGGCAAGCAGAGAATACAAAGCCGACGATACAATAATTAAAGTGCGGGATGTAATTATAGGCGGAGATAATTTTGTTGTGATTGCCGGACCCTGTTCGGTTGAATCAAATGAACAGATACTTACATGCGCTGCGGAAGTAAAAGAATTCGGTGGACAAATTCTCCGCGGGGGATGTTTCAAACCGAGGACTTCGCCTTACAGCTTCCAAGGATTGGGTTTCGAAGGATTGGATTTACTTTCCGAAGCCGGGAGGAAATACGAACTTCCGGTGATTACCGAAGTTCTTAAAATTGAAGACGTTAAGAAAGTCGCTATTCAGTCGGATATCCTCCAAATAGGAGCGCGAAATATGCAGAACTTCGCGCTGCTTAAAGAAGTAGGTAAAATGCACCGTCCGGTAATGCTTAAACGCGGAATGATGTCTTCCCTTGAAGAATTACTTAACGCAGCCGAATATATTTTATCCGAAGGAAACCGTCAAGTTATTTTATGCGAACGGGGAATTAGGACGTTCGAGACCGCTACGCGAAACACTCTCGATTTGAGCGCCGTTCCGGTTCTAAAAGAGATGACGCATTTGCCTATTATTGTGGATCCGTCTCACGCGGTTGGAGAAAGAAACAAAGTAATTCCGATGGCTAAAGCCGCTAAAGCGGTTGGCGCACATGGAATAATGGTGGAAATGCACCCGGAACCGGAAAAAGCGTTAAGCGACGGACCCCAAGCTCTATATTTCAGCCAATTCGAAGAATTAATGAAATCTTTAGTCTAAATTTCGTAGCCAAATCGGAGTGACGCGGAATAATATCCGGTACCGTCGGGTCCAAAACCTAACCCGTAGTTCAGAATTATTCCAAATATAATTCCTTTTTCCCGAAGTCCGCTCAGCGTCAATCCGCCGCCGCCGATAATTCCGAATGTCCAATGCTTTTCATCTTCAAACATTGCGTCGTAAATCATCGACGGACCTAAATGATAAACGAACTCAAACGCGCCATTGTTAGTATGCCCTTCTGCGGAAAAATATAATATATGAAAATAGGGATACACTCTTCCAGTTCTATTCTCCGGTAGGAAATACTCAATCCTCTTTGCAAACGTATATCCGAAGTTCACATCGAATGCTTCGTCTAACGGCGAATTGAGTCCGAGAATCAATCCCATATCCAATGTGGATTGAGACGCCGACCTGCTTGATATTTTCCCTAAACCGAGCGAAGCGGTTAAATTTAATCCCTGCGCGTTTAACGCTTGGCAGCAGAGAAAAACAAACAGCATTAATATGATAATTCTTATTCTCATTTTTAGTTTTTAACAATTTAATAAAAATATTTCATTTAATAATATTTGTTATAATGCCTCAAAAAATAATTTTACCGGCGTTTTATTTTCAATAATTTATAACTACATTTAATTACTCTATAATTACAACGGTTATTATTGTTTGCGGAATAATTTTACTCATAAAATCATTTTCATGGAGGGAAAAAATGCCAATTAGCGGTGGTTTCAAAGCTATAAAGTATTCGCTGGAAGCATCGAGAAAAGTGGGATTCAAAAAAATGTTTCAGGCAATTACTTCTAAAAACAGTTGTAAAACTTGTGCTTATGGTATGGGTGGTCAAAAAGGAGGAATGGTTAACGAAACGGGTGATTTTCCTGAAATATGTAAAAAAGCTTTTCAAGTGCAAATCACCGATATTCAACCCCATTTTCCGGATAAACTATTTCATGAAAAAAGCATCGAGGATTTTAAGAATACTACTGCCCGTAAATTGGAGAAATTCGGAAGACTCAATACATTGCTATACAAAAACAAAGGCGATTTATTTTATTCAACAATCTCTTGGGATAAAGCATTAGATACAATCGTCAATAGATTTTAAACTACATCACCTGAAAGATCATTTTTTTACAGTGCAGGTCGTTCTTCAAATGAAGCTGCTTTTCTTCTTCAACTTTTTGCTCGCATTCACGGAATTAACAACATAAACAATTGTTCTTATTATTGTCATCAAGCTTCAGGGGTGGGAATGGGTTCTACTCTTGGGATTGGGACAGTGACTGTTCAACTGAAAGACCTTGAAAAAGCCGATTTAATTTTTGTTATTGGTGCGAATCCCGCTTCGAACCATCCTCGATTTATACGCCAACTGCTCCATTGCAGACGACGCTGGGGTAACGTCGTCGTAATTAATCTCGCCAGGATTAGTTAAATTTGCAATACCATCTGATTTAATATCACTCACTACCGGAGGAACGCCAATTGCATCCGAGTATATTCAGATTAATATTGGCGGAGATATCGCGTTACTAAAAGTAATAGCCAAGGGTGTGTTGGAATCTGCAAAAGAAGATATGCAGTTCATGAAAAACTTCACGAATGGATATGAAGAATATCTAAAGAATATCTCAGAAACGCCATGGGAAATAATTACCGAGAGTTCAGGAATTTCGAAAGACCGGATTCTGTATATTACAAAAATTTATGTAAATAGCAGGAATGTTATTTTTTCATGGGCTATTGGAGTAACACAACATATTCATGGTGTGGAGAATGTAGAATCTATTGTAAATCTTGAATTGCTCCGTAGTATGGTTGGCAGACGTTTCGCCTGATTACTTCCTTTACGTGGACATAGTAATGTTCAAGGTATAGGATCTGTTGGCGTTGTGCCTGTATTGAAAGAGAAAATATTCGAAAATATCGAGAGAAATTTTGGGATAAAACTTCCAACAGCGACTGGTATGGATACTATTGCATGCTTGAAGGCAGCTTATAATGATAAAATAGATTTAGCTTTTATACTCGGGGGAAATCTTTATAATGCTAATCCAGACGCAAGTTTTACCGAAAAATCGCTAAACGCAATACCTTGTAAAATATTTTTAAATACTACGTTAAATCATGGACACTTCCATAGTATAGAACGGGAAGTTCTGATATTGCCGGTATCAGTACGAGATGAGTAAAAACAGAAGACCACCCAGTAATCTATGTTCAACTTTGTTGGGATGAGCGATGGTGGAATCAATAGGCTGGATAACGTTAGAACAGAAGTTGAAATTATTAGTGATATTTCCCGGGAAGTTTTAGGAAATAATCCCATTAACTTTGAGGAATTAAAAAATCATTGGAATATAAGGGAATTGATATCAAAGACAGTTCCCGGTTTCGGAAAAATAAATAAAGTTGAAAACAGTGAAAAAGAATTCCAGATTGACGGGAGAACTTTTTATGATCCGCAGTTCGTAACAGAAGATGGGAAAGCTAATTTTAGAATATGTCCGATACCGCGATTAAAAGGAAAAGATGGGGAATTTCGTATGATGACCGTTCGAAGTGAGGGACAGTATAATTCAATTATATATGAAGAGGAAGATATATACAGGGAGCAAACCAATCGCTGGGTTGTGTTGATGAATAAAGATGATATTAAGGATAAAGGTTTGCGTGAAAATGAACAAGTAACTTTAGAATCGTCTGTTGGCAAAATGGAAAAAGTAACGGTGCGTGAATTTGATATACCCAGAGGAAATATTATTACTTATTTTCCAGAATCGAATGTTTTAGTACCAGCCGCTACAGATCCAAGAAGTAAAATTCCTAGTTATAAATTGGTTTGGGTTAAAATATCCAATGGAGATAAATCGCAAATGACTGATACAAGATTTCAGCAATAAGACAAAGATAAGAGAATTTAAAAATCAATAATGACGGTTTTTTATTGTCGTCTTAATATTTTATTAATTTATGATTGCTTGATTATCAGAAAAAGAATTTTATTCCCGCAGTCGGGAGAATACCCACTGTCGTACTACTGAATGTACCATTCCATGGATTAAATGTAAGAAACGTCGGATTCTGATAATTATATACATTATAAATTGATACCGATAATTCACTTTTTAAGCCAAACAATCTACTTTTATAAACTATACTTAAATCAAGCCTGTTATAAAGCGGCAGCCTGTATTTGTTCAATCCACCGTAATCAAATAACCCAATATTGCTATGACTGGAATTATGATTATTACTAAAAGGATCTAAAAAGTACCTATTAACCGGCAGGCTGATTGGAAGACCGGATGCAAGCACAAACGTTGCCCCCATAACTAAATTTTCCGAGAGATTATAGTTTAACACCAAATTCAACCGGTGTTCACGATTAAAACCGGGAACAAATTCTTTGTTAAAATTTTTGCCGTCAATTTTTCTAAAAACTTTATTCCATGTATAATTAATCCACCCGTAAAGTCTTCCTTCTCTTTTTGACAACTGTATTTCCAATCCGTAAGCCCAGCCTTTGCCCACAAGCAGCTGCTCATTTAAGCGGTTTGGATCGGCATCATAATAATTAAGTTTGAACTGCGAAACATCTTTCATAACCCTGTAATATAAATCCATGTTAAATTCATATTCTGAGTTATTATAAAAAAATATTTTCGTTAAACCAAGCGATGTTTCGTTACCTTTTATCGGCTTTAGATTTTTATTTGAGGGATAAAAAATGTCATTAGGCGCGTAAAATTTTGTTGATGACAAAGTATGCATATATTGATGTGTTCCGGTATAAGATAGTTTAACGGCTGTTGCACTATTTATTAAATAATTTATACTGATTCGCGGGTCAAAAAATCTATATTTGCCGTCATATTTTTTAACATTAAAAGCAGATATGTTAACGCCGAGGTTTGCTTCGAGGTAATCTGCAAATTTCAATTTGGCATTACTAAAAAAATTAGCTTCAAAAGCCTCAAGATTATAAACGTTTGTATTTGAATTTAATAAATCACTTGTAACATCAAAGTTGTAATATCTTAAATCACCGCCAAATTTCAGATTCAGAATTTTTGAAACGTTATAATCGTTTTTAATTTTAAATGTAAATTCTGTTATATCTGGATTTTTTGCGAATGCACCTCTTTTATATTCCGAAAAATACCTTGAATAAACAAGCGATATATCGCTGAAAAAAGAAGAATTCCAGACTCTATTGTACCTAAGATGCATCGCGTAATTACCCCATTTTGTATTGTAATTAAACTGATTATTAAGATTCTGCTTTTCCATGTAATAGTCAGTGCCGTAATACGAACTGAAAAATAAATGGTCGGAAGGCGAGAGGTTAAATGTTAATTTGCTGTATATATCAGTATAAGAGTAATTGAAATCAAATAAATTCGCCAATGAATTTACGATATCTAGGTAAGTTCTTCTAGCTGAAATCATAATCGAAGCATTATTTCCTATCGGCCCGTCTATCAGCAGCTGCGTTGAAAGGAGACTGATCCCGGCGCTTATTTTCAATTTTCTCGGATTTCCCCTTTTTAGATTAATATTTACAACAGAAGAAAGTTTCTCCGAATATTCGGGAGGTATATAGCCTTTATGGAATTCGACACTACTTATTGCATCGGTATTGAAAGAACTGAAATAACCGAGCAAATGAATCGGATTAAAAATCTGAACCCCGTCTAACAGCATAAGATTTTGATCCTGATCTCCCCCGCGCACGTTAAAGCGGGCTGAGCCTTCAGTAGAAGCGCTTACGCCCGGAAGAAGCTGCAATATTTTAGTTATATCGCTTTCTCCGCCTACGGAAGGTAAATATTTAACTCCCTTTGCAGAAAAATATTGATATCCGGTCTGCGTTAACATTTTATCTTTTTTAAGCTTTGCCGTTACCTCTATTTCTCCAATTATAATCGGTTTCTCATTTAGCCTGATATAAATAACGGTGTTTATGCCAAATATTTCAGATGCTTTTAATGTTTTGGCTTTATATCCTATAAAGCTGATGGAAATAGTATCCTTGCCTTCTGCTACTATCGAAAACCAGCCGGACTGATTTGTAACAGTGTATGAATTTAATGCTTTATTAGTTATATAAGCCCCGATAAGGGGTTCGCCGTTTAACGAATCTACTACATAGCCGCTTATATTTTTTTGTGCCTGTGAAAAATTTACGCAGGATAAAAAGAGAACTATTAGAATTATTTTATTGTAATATCCGCCCATATTGAATCCCTTGCAATTACAGTGAAAATCCCAAGTCCGCCCTCTATATTTGTTGGTATCTGTACTATTTCCGTATTAAATTCATCTCCGACAGTTAATACCTGCTCTTCTACCGCGTTTAGAAACTGAACATAAAATGGCGAGATATGTTCCAGATAAATAATAGCTTTATTTTCAATGTTGTTTAAATTTGTAGAATAAGAATTTGGACTGAAACTGATATTTTGAATGTTGCTTGTTCCGTCGGCACTAAAATAAACATATCCTGTACTCCATAATCTTTTCTGATTTGAAACTCCATTATTATAAACGAATTTACCGTATGCTTGAATTCTGTAATAATTTGTTTCTTGTTTCGGGAAATTAGCATTAATTTTAAATTTTGTATTTATCCCATTATTTGTTTTTTCCAGTGTTATCGATGCGCTATTAATTTTTGTTTTTAAAGGGTAATATTCTTCAGCGTAAACTTTCTGACCTTTATATCCAACCTCTAAATAACATTTATGAGCAGACGGCACTTTAATTTTTTTTGAGTAAGTTGTTTTTACCGGAAAACGAGGGGATTTATTTAATTCCAGAAAGATCGTATCGCTATCATCAAAAATGATTTTTACATCAGCGTCTAATATGTAATATTTGGGGTCATATACACTAGTAATTTCATAAGGCGATCCGCTTTTAGTAATTCTTACATTAACAGCTGTATCTCCCTCCGTTATATAAGATTCAATTACAATTTTGTTTTCCTGAAGTGGTTTTTCATAATCAACTACTTTATCGCAGGAAGATACAATAAAAACACAGTATAAAATTATAAACAGCATTCCCATTTGCGGGTAAAATTTTATGCCGAATGTATTACTTTTTTTCATAAAATCACATATCTCAATTAATTCGGTTTACCGGGAAAGTAAAAACCCAAAACTTTTTAAATCCCGGTAAGCTAAAAATAATTTATTGATTTAGTATGTCATTTTCAAATTACAATAACCAGTACCATATATTTCGCCTTTACTATGATCATAATGAATACTTCTTGTTCCCATTTTATCATCGTCACTACCCAAACTAACGCTAACTTTTGTTGTCTGTGTAAAACCTGATTCATTCTTATAACTAACGGATGTTTCCCACTTTGTTGATGAGCCACCATCATATTCCCAAATAAATACTTGTAATAAAGTACCATAATCATTTTTTAACCATTGAATAACCTTTTGATTTAAGTATATCCATCCGGTATTATCTTCGTGCCAAAACCAAACCCAAGTACCATCAAATGCATCATCATAATAAAATTTTTCACTAGTTCCAGCTTTAACCGATTTAAATTCTACTCTAATTTCTGGATCACCATTAGTGAAAAAAGGTTCCTGGTCATCTAATACCTGCATTGCTGCTAGAATTTCCCATGAACCATCTGTTCTGCCGGTAGGTGTTCCACTACCTGAACCTCCATCTTCACCGCCAATCGCCGGTAGCATAGATATTTCATCTAGTATTTTGTTTGGAATCATTGTTCTTAGTTCGTCTAATTTTTTCTTTTTCCAAGTAGCATTATTATAACCGGAAAATTTTTTGAATTCATTCTTTAGCGAAGGACTAATTTTATCGAGTATTGCTTTTCTTTCATTTTCCGATAATATTACATAGGGAATGTTTGGAGCTGTTTCTTTTGTAATAATTACTTTCTCTCCGTTTTTATTATATCCCACTAACTCTTTAATTTCCGTATCTTGAACTCCAAAGGGATAATAAGCGACTATTAACCCACCGTTAGTTTCAATTTCATTATCAGTCCATCTTTCGGCATAAGGCATTGCAATTTGAAGATTGTCAAAATTGTTTTTCAACTCATTAATTCTAATTCCTTCAACAGCGCCAAAATTTGAAGCGGATTTTTTCAAATAGCTAATACCTCTTAATTTTTTAGCCGCATTTTCAATTTCGCCAAGTGTATTTGAATTTAAATGATCTAATAACACTTCAAAATCACCGTCAATTATAGCGGATATTTTTGCAAACACTTCCTGGCGGACTCTATCATTTTTCTGCAGCTCATAAGCTAAAATTTTTGCTAAATTTTTCGCTGATTTTTGTTTCTTATTAAATTTTACGTTAGCATTTTTTGGCGGGACCGGGTCGTTAATAGATGAATTATCAGTACATTGAATAGATACGAAAGCAAGCATAAAGCTAAATAAATACCAAAATACTTTCTTTAAATTACTATTGCTGCTTTTGCCAACCTTATAAAACAAGAAATGGGGGGGGGGATTCCTTAGAATATTTTGCCGTCATAATATTTCTCCTTAAATAATTAATTGAAAGATGATACATAATATTTTACTTATGCATATCCGTAAGTTTATAAAATATTTTATTAAAATACAATAAAAAAACGTTACTTGGATCATTCAGATCGGCACAGCAAGACAATTTGGTAATAATTTTTTGCAAAGCGGTTATTAATCACAAAAAGCCAAATCTTTTCCAGATTTCGTTGATGCTTTTCATCAGGAAATATTTCTTTGGCATATTATCCGGTCGTCAAATTCGAATACAATCCATAAAACCATCCTCTAACGCGGAACGGGAAATTAATTTCACTACTAATATTATTACCGCTTTGTACAAATGTATAGCGGCTAAATTCAAATGTAATAATAATATTTTCCTCTCAAAAAATATTTGGAATTGATTATATTTTTAACCGGAAGAAATAATTTTATCGCATACGCAGTTTCCACCGATT
>CAYNUJ010000018.1:0-28608 GCA_964400095.1 uncultured Melioribacteraceae bacterium | reverse complement strand
GTTGAAAGCGAAGTTGGGAAAGGAAGTAAATTTACTTTTACTATTCCGTTAAATAATGAAATCGACGAGCGCTGACTAAGTATTTACAAACGCGCTAAAGTCATACTCGTTTTTTTTGAATCCATGCAAACCTAATCATAAGCTATAAAATCACTTATTAATCAACTCGGCGACGTTCTTTATTCTTTCGTCTGTTGTTGGATGCGACGAAAAATATGCGGGGAATTCACTTCTCCCCTCTTTCAATTGCGATAATTTATCGAAAAAACTAACCGCTCCGCCCGGGTTGAATTTAGCGGCTTTCATAAGACGAACTCCGAAATTATCAGCTTCAAATTCGTTATCGCGGGAATATTTAGAAGCTAAATATCTCGAAGTGATTTCTTTTACCGCCGCTTGAAAAACCCCAGTCACGCGAATAAATTTACCTATTGTAGCGAGAGAATATTCCGCCAGCAATCTGTTAAACGAATGACCTTTTATCACGTGACCGATTTCGTGCGAAAGAACAAACGCAATTTCGTCTTCGCTCCCGGCGCAAAAATTCAAAAGCGAATCGGTAAAGAAAACGAATCCGCCCGGTAGAGCGAACGCGTTAATTTCGGGAGAACTGATAATATAAAAATTAAACTTTCGCTTAGTGTTCAATTTGTCCGTTAGTTTTTCAGCTATCGAATCAACCGAAACAGATTGTGTTAAAACCGAATTCGACTGCATCTGCTTTGCCATCTGCAAACCGAATTGATATTCCGCTTTAATCGCATCGTCTTCGTCGCCAAGCAGAGACGCGTATATCCATTTCGATTTTTTATACGTCTCTCCCGCTTTTTTGCCGAGATATTTGAAAATCTTTTCCATAATACGGAAGAACCTTATTTAATTAAAGAAAATTACTCATAAAAAATGAATTATTTCAATTGATAATTTATTTCTAAAAAAATATAGAAAAAAAATATCCCCTAATAATTATCAGATTATTTTTTTCATATCTCCGCGTTCGAACGCCTGTCTCACAATTTTTTTGATTAGTAAATTTTCTCTCGGAAGCGACCAGTTTAGATTGGCTAAAAGTTCAAAATAATATTTTGATTCAACTTCATCTACTTGAATATTTCCCTTCAATAGTTCACGTTTCAGTTCAATAATTCTGAGATTATCTGCTTTCAATATTTACCTCCCCAGGGTAATGATGAGTAATTCGCAGAAGATTCTGCATTGGAAATCTCAAATTAGTACAAAGATTGTGCCAAAAATATTATCATTTTATAGGCAAATAATTGTGATCTACGACACACTGCCGCTTCATTTTGATACAATTGTCACAATTTTGAACAATTTCGAACTATAAAGTCTTATTTATTTTCCTACCGACAAGTACAAACGGCGATAATTTAGAGTAAAACGAAAAGTGATGTTCGTTACTCATATCTCATTAAATATTTATTAACGGCTGCGGCTGTTTTTCTGCCTTCGTTAATCGCCCAAACAACGAGAGATTGACCGCGTCTCATATCGCCTGCCGAAAACACGCCTTCAACCGAAGTCATTTTCGTCGAGTCTGTTTTAACATTCCCTCTTCCGTCGGTTTCCACCCCTAATTCGTCCAAAAGTCCGTTTCTTACCGGTCCCAAAAATCCGAGCGCTAAAAGTACCATATCCGTCTCGACTGAAAATTCGCTTCCGGGTATTTCTTTAATCTCTCTTCTGCCTGTTTTCGGATTGGGAGTTCCGAATTCAACACGGACAGCGTGAAGAGCTTCAACCTTACCGGAACCGGTAATTTTTTTAGTGAGAACTCCGAAATCTCTTTGGCATCCTTCCTCGTGAGAACTGGAAGTCCGTTCGATAAACGCCCACTGCGGCCAGGGATTATCCTGTTTCCTTTCTGCAGGCGGTTTCGGTAGCAATTCGAAATTCCGAACGTTTACCGCGCCTTGACGAATAGCCGTCCCAACGCAATCGGACCCTGTATCGCCTCCGCCGAGCACAATCACTCTTTTCCCTTTAGCGGAAAGATTTTCATCGAGATCGCCGAGTCCTAACTGAATTCTATTCTGATGAGTTAAAAATTCCATCGCGAATAAAACTCCTTTCAATTCCCTTCCTTCAATCGGCAAGTCTCTCGGTTTTTCAGCTCCTCCGGCAAGCACAACGGCGTCATATTCGTTTTGAATATCTCTTGCGGAGACATTTCCGCCAACGCAGGCATTCGTTCTGAATTCAATCCCCTCTTCCTTCATTAAATCAATTCTTCTGAGTACATTTTTTTTATCCAATTTGAAATTCGGTATTCCAAAAGTCAGCAATCCGCCCGGTATTTCATTTTTCTCAAACACTGTTACGGTATGACCGGTTTTATTCAGCTCGTCGGCGCATGCTAATCCGGCGGGACCGGAACCGATTACGGCAACTTTTTTTTCGCTTCTTCTTTCAGGATGAACCGGTTTCATCCATCCTTCCGAATACGCTTTTTCAATAATTGCAAGTTCCACATTTTTAATTGCAACGGCGGGTTTTGTTATTGCAAGCACACATGAATTTTCGCAGGGCGCGGGACAAACCCGTCCGGTAAATTCCGGAAAATTATTAGTTTTGAGGAGTTTTTTGAATGCGATTTGCCAATCGTCGTTAAATACCAAATCATTCCAATCTGGAATTAAATTATTAACCGGACACCCGTTATGACAGAAAGGAACGCCGCAATCCATGCACCTTGCGGCTTGGATCCGAAGTTCATTTTCATCCGGAAGAATAGCAAATTCATTCCAATGCCGCTTCCTTACTTCAACTTCTTCTTTTTCAGACTCTTTTCTATCGTATTTTAAAAATCCGGTTATATCTCCCATATTTACCCCATTTTTCCGTTTAACTAATTACACTCTGCATATTTTTTACTTCGCCGGTCTCGGATAATACTTTTTGAAAATCGCGGGGAAATACTTTGAGAAATTTCGCGACTGAATTATTCCAATCCGATAATATTTTCCCCGCCGCTTCGCTGTCGGTAAGATTCAAATGCTCTTCGATAAGTTTTTTTAGAATAATTTCGTCCGTTTCGGATTCAATTCTGAAAAGATCGACCATTCCGGGATTATATAATTTTTCAAATTCATTATCAGGACTGAAAACGTAAGCTATTCCCCCGCTCATTCCCGCCGCGAAGTTTCTGCCGGTTTTGCCCAATATAACAATCGTGCCTCCGGTCATATATTCGCAGCCGTGGTCGCCGACTCCCTCGATAACAGCGGTTGCTCCCGAATTACGGACGGCGAATCTTTCGCCCCCCACACCGCGGATAAACATTCTTCCTTTAATTGCTCCGTATAACACAACATTTCCCACAATTATATTTTCTTCCGGAATAAATTTGGAATCGGGATGCGGAACGATAATTATTTTGCCGCCGGAAAGCCCTTTGCCCACATAATCGTTCGTATCGCCTTCCAACCGGAATGTAATTCCCTCGGCGAGAAACGCGCCGAAACTCTGCCCGGCGGATCCTTCAAAATCCACATGAATCGTATCTTCCGGAAGTCCCGCCAAGCCGTATTTGACGGCAATTTCCGAACTTAATCTTGTGCCGACCGTTCTGTCTGTATTTTTGATTTTACAACTGAATCTCGACGGTATCTTCTCATTAATCGCTTTTTTGCAGGCTTCCAATAATCTTAAATCTAATATTCCACCCAATTCATGCACTTGATTTTCCGTGTGGTAAAACGGAAATCTCACCGGAATATCCGGTACGTAAATTATGGAAGACAAGTCGAGATATTTCGCTTTCCAATGATCAATATCGTCTCGAATTTCGAGATAATCGGCGTGACCAATTAACTGATCGAGTTTTCTGACGCCTAATTCAGCCATGATTTCTCGTACTTCCGAAGCAATGAATGAAAAGAAATTGATTACGTGCTCCGGCTTGCCTTTAAATAATTTCCTCAATTCTTCATCTTGAGTCGCCACACCGACCGAGCATGTATTTAAATGGCATTTCCTCATCATCACGCACCCCACACTAATAAGCGCCGAGGTGGCAAATCCAAATTCATCGGCGCCCAAAAGCGCGGCTATTACAACGTCCCTACCCGTTTTCAACTGCCCGTCGGCTTGAACTCTAACCCTGTTGCGTAGTTCGTTCATAACCAATACCTGTTGAGCTTCCGAAAGTCCCATCTCAAGCGGGAGTCCGGCGTGTTTAATTGAAGTCTGAGGAGATGCTCCCGTTCCTCCTTCATATCCGCTTATCAAAATATGATCGGCTTTTCCCTTAGCCACTCCGGCTGCAATTGTGCCGACTCCAATTTCAGAGACAAGTTTTACGCTTATTTGGGCGTTAGGATTAGAATTCTTCAAATCAAAAATCAATTGCGCCAAGTCTTCAATTGAATAAATATCGTGATGCGGCGGAGGCGAGATCAATCCTACTCCGGGAGTAGTATGCCTCGTTGAAGCTATTTCCTTTGTCACTTTATGACCCGGCAATTGTCCGCCTTCGCCCGGTTTAGCTCCCTGCGCCATTTTAATCTGTATTTGATCGGCGTTTACTAGATATTCAATTGAAACGCCGAATCTGCCCTGCGCTATTTGTTTAATTCGGCTTCTTTTGGAATCGCCTCCGGGTAAAGTTTTAAACCTGACGGAATCCTCTCCCCCTTCGCCTGTATTGGAAAAAGCTCCTATTCTATTCATCGCCAAAGCGAGAGTTTCGTGCGCTTCTTTAGATATTGAGCCGTAGCTCATCGCTCCGGTGGCAAATCTTTTCACAATAGCGGCAACCGGTTCTACTTCTTCCAACGGAATTGAATGTCTCTTTCGGAACTTAAAAAGGGAACGCAGATTTGTATGGTTTTTGTTCGGATTATTGATCAATTCAGCGTATTTTTTATAAGTCGAGTAAACGCCGGATCGAACGGCATGTTGAAGCAACGCAATAGTATCGGGATTCCATTGATGGATTTCTCCTTCGCTTCGCCATTGATAATTACCGCCCAAATCCAATTCAGGCTCGCCTATATTATTAGTAGAAAACGCGCTATTATGCCGCATAAGCTGTTCTTTAGCTATTATTTTAAGCCCGATTCCTCCTATTCTAGACGGCGTTCCGGTGAAATATTTCGTTATAACTTTAGGACTAATGCCAACCGCTTCAAATATCTGCGCCCCGCAATAGGATTGGATTGTTGAAATACCCATTTTTGAGATTATTTTGTACAACCCTTTGCGGACGGATTTAAGATAATTTTTCTTTGCTTCGTCAAATGAAAGGGATTCATGTAATTTTCCGTTTTCGCACAAATCTTTAATAGTTTCAAACGCGAGATAAGGATTTACCGCATTCGCCCCGTAACCGATAAGAACGGCAAAATGGTGCAGTTCTCTCGCTTCGCCGGTTTCAATTACTAAACTCACCTTGGTGCGTATTCCTTTTCTAATAAGATGCTGATGAAGCGCGGAACAGGCTAATAACGAAGGTATTGCGGTAAATTTTTCACCCACATTTCGGTCGGATATTATCAGAATAGAATAACCTTCGTTATATGCCGTCATTGCTTCTTTAATAAGATTTTTCAAGCCCCGCTTTAATCCTTTTTCTCCCGCTGATGCCGGAAAAAGTGAAGGAATTCGTTTCGCTTTAATACCGCTCGATTCAAAATTTTTAATTTTCGACAATTCTTCGTTTGTTAAAACGGGGCTATCCAATTTAAGTCTTCCGCACTGTTCCGCCGTTTCTTCAAGTAAATTCCCTTCGGGACCGAGGTAAACATGCTCGCTCATAATAATTTCCTCTCTTATCGGGTCTATCGGAGGATTTGTAACTTGAGCGAACAATTGCTTGAAATAATTAAACAAAAGCTGAGGTTTATCGCTTAGAACAGCTAAAGGAGTATCCGCCCCCATCGAGCCGGTTGGCTCAACTCCGTTTTCAACCATCGGGGAAATTATCAGTTTTAAGTCCTCTTCGGTATATCCGAAAGCTTTTTTAAATTTTATCAATTTCTCAGCTTCAAATATATTTTCCGACTTTGTTTCCGGCAGATCCGATAAGCGAATCAAATTTTCATCTAGCCATTTTTTATACGGTTTGTCATGAATTATATTCTCTTTTATCTCTTCATCTTCTATTATTCTTCCTTCTTCCGTATCGACAAGAAATAATTTGCCCGGCTGTAATCTTCCCTTTTGCTTTATTTCACTTTCCGGAATATCCAATGCTCCGGTTTCCGAAGCCATTATTACGCGGTCCTCAGTTACCCAGAACCTGGAAGGTCTCAACCCGTTTCTATCCAAAATTGAGCCTATAAATCTGCCGTCGGTAAAGGAAATTGTCGCCGGACCGTCCCATGGTTCCATCAAACACGAATGATATTCATAAAACGCTTTCTTATCTTCATTCATATTTTCATGTCCTGAAAACGCTTCGGGAATCATCATCATAATAGCCTGCGGAAGAGACCTGCCGGAAGCTACAAGCATTTCGAGCGCATTGTCAAATGCGGCGGAATCGCTCTTTAAAGGAGCGATTACGGGAAATATCTTCTCAAGATCATTACCGAATATTTTACTGGAAAAATGCTTTTCACGCGCGTTAAACCAATTTCTATTACCCGTTAAAGTATTTATCTCTCCGTTATGAGCAATCATTCTAAACGGATGAGCTAAAGCCCATGTGGGAAAAGTGTTGGTGCTGTATCTTGAATGAACAAGAGCGATTGCGGAAGTTAAAGTGGACGAAGCTAGGTCGGGAAAAAAACTATCCAACTGCTCCGCTTTTAATTGTCCTTTATAAATCAATATTTTTGAAGAAAGGCTGCAAATATAGAAGAATTTCTTTTGAGTTAATTCGGTAATTCTGATTTCTAGTCCTAATTTCTTTCTTATTATAATCAATTTGCGTTCAAAATCTTCCAAATGAGTTTTGGGGTCTCTGCCGATAATTAAATGTTTGAATACCGGCATAGCGGAACGCGCCACACGCCCGATTTTAGACTCGTCGAAAGGAACGTCTCTGAATCCTAAAAACCGCTCTCCTTCTTCCCGAACTACGTGTTCAATAATATGTTCAATGATATGACGGTCTTCCTTCAAAACGGGAAGAAATACCAATCCAACGCCGTAATTGCCCGGTTCGGGAAGATCGATATTCCGCAAATCGCATTCCGGTCTAATTAATTCGTCCGGCATTTGAATTAATATTCCGGCTCCGTCGCCGGTTTCAGGATCGGAGCCCGCAGCCCCTCGGTGCGAAAGGTTCTCCAATATCGAAATTCCATCCCTTATAATGGAATGAGATTTATCGCCTTTAATATTTGCAACAAACCCCACTCCGCAGCTGTCGTGTTCGAATTTAGGATTATACATTCCTATTGTGTCCGGGAAAAAGTCATAGTTTTCCATCGGTTATAAACTCCGTTTTAATGCTTAATATTTAATTAAATAGGAAGTATTAAGAAAAATTAGTTCGCGACTTCCTCTTTCGAGCGAATGGTATTGAACAATTTATAATTGATGCTGTCGCTTAAAGCCTTGAAACTCGCTTCAATTATATTGTTCGACACTCCGACGGTGCTCCATGTATTATCGCCGTCGCTCGATTCAATAATCACTCTCACTTTAGCTTCGGTGCCGTCCTTTTCGTCGAGCACTCTCACTTTGTAATCAACTAATTTGATATTGGCTATTTCGGGGTAAAATCTTAATAGAGCTTTTCTTAAAGCATTATCCAAAGCGTGAACCGGACCGCAGCCGTCCGCCGCAGTGTGTTCAACTTCGTTTCCCACTTTTACTTTTAGAACGCCCTCAGAGGTTGAAATCCCGGATTCGTTGAAGAAAACATGAACTTTTGAATCAATAACAGAGAAAAACGGAGTGAATTCTTTCAATTCCTCCCTTAAAATCAATTCAAACGAAGCTTCCGCCCCGTCAAATTGATAACCGTTATATTCCAAATTTTTAATGTTGCCTACAACTCTTTTACTTAATTCTCTGTTCCCGTTCAGATCAATACCCAATTCATTGGCTTTATACCGGATATTGCTCTGCCCCGAGAGATCCGAAACAAGAACTCTCTGTTTATTCCCGATTATTTCGGGAGAAATATGTTCGTACATTCTGCTTTCTTTCATCACCGCGCTCACATGAACTCCGCCCTTGTGCGCAAAAGCCGATTTGCCGACAAATGCCGCACGATTATTAGGAGATAAATTCATCACTTCCCAAACATAATGAGAAATTGACGTAATTCGCTCTAAATTATCGGCTTGATTAGTATTTTTATTCATTTTAATGATTAAATTAGGTATAATACTGCATAAATTTGCATTCCCGCACCTTTCGCCTACTCCATTAAACGTACCCTGAACATGAACAGCTCCTGAATTAATAGCGGCTAAAGTATTTGCGACGGCAAGTTCCGAATCGTTATGAGCGTGAATGCCGATAGGAATATTAAAACGGGAGCATACATCAGAGACAATTTCAGACAATTCAAAAGTAACCGTACCGCCGTTGGTATCGCAAAGAACTAATGTATCCGCCCCGCCTTTTACGGCTGCATTCAGCATTTTGATAGCGAATTCCTTGTCGTCTTTGTAACCGTCGAAGAAATGTTCCGCGTCAAATATTACTCTTTTGCCTTTTGAACAAAGGTATTCGACAGACTTTTCAATTAATTCGGCGTTTTCATCCATACTAATTCCCAATCCGATTTCAGAATGAAGCCGCCATGTTTTACCGAAAATTGAAACAACCGGAGTTTCGGCGTCTACTAAAGCATTCAGATTTATGTCTCCTTCAATATTATCAATTGAGCGGGCAGTCGAGCCAAACGCGCATAACTTTGAATGCTTCAAATCCAGTTTCTTTGCTTTGTTGAAGAATTCCTCGTCCTTAGGGTTGCTCCCGGGCCATCCGCCTTCAATGATATCAATACCGAAAGAATCTAACCGTTCTGCGATCAGCAGTTTATCCTGAACCGAAAGATTCACGCCTTCCCCTTGAGTTCCGTCGCGCAACGTTGTGTCAAATATCTCTATAAACATAGTTTCCTCAATTACTATTTAGTTTCATTCTGATTTAAAGCGATAAACAACATTAAATCATTCCGCTTATCTTTGCGTATTTGAATATATTACCGGCTTCTATTATAGGTAAAATATCGCCAAGCGGTTTCAATTTGAATTGATCGCCTGTAGTAGCATTTCGAATTAAATTTGCATCCAAGTCAACCGTAACCTCGTCTCCGGTAGATATTTTATCGTTTAATTTTTCCTCGGATTCAAAAGGAACTGCAAATCCTCCGTCAACACAGTTTCTGTAAAATATTCTGGCGTAGGATTCGGCTATTATTACTTTTATTCCCGCTTTTTTAAGCGCGAACGGAGCGTGCTCCCTTGATGAGCCGCATCCGAAATTAGCGCCGCCGATAATTATGCTGAATTTTGAGGTGAATTTGCCGTCCTCAATAAAAGGGATTCCCCCGTCAGGCAGTCCCGATTCTTTTATCGGTACCCCGGATAACGCGTATTTACCGTAAAATTTGGCTTCATTCTCATCGGATAGACTGTAAACTAAATGTTCAGCGGGTATAATCTGATCGGTATCAACATTATTGCTGAGTACGAACGAATTTCCATTTATGATTTTTTCCATTATTTATCCCAATTTAACTGTTCATCATATAAAATTGCGCGGGTCTGTTATAACTCCCGTTACCGCCGACGCCGCTACAGTAAGCGGAGAAGCGAGATAGACTTCCGATTTTTTGCTTCCCATTCTACCGGGGAAATTTCTATTCGTAGTTGATATAACCACTTCCCCGTCGCCGGCTCTTCCAACCGTGTCGCTCGGACCTCCGAGGCACGCGGCGCATGAAGAGAGCGCAATTTCGCACCCGGCGTTTTCGAATATCTCTTTTAATGAAATACCGTCGATTGTTTCGCTTTCAAGCTCTGATGCAACTTTTGTGCTCGCCGGAACGATAAATGTCGGCGCTTTAACTTCGTTCCCTTTAATAATCTTAGCCGCATTCCGGAAATCGCTGATTTTTCCTCCGGTACACGACCCGACGTAGCATTTTGTAATCTTATTTCCTTCAACATTCCTTACCGTATCTCGATTATCCGGCGAATGGGGCTTTGCCACAACAGGTTCGAGTTTCGAAGCGTCATATTCAAAAACAGAATGATATTTTGCGTCTGCATCGCTTTCGAACAGATCGAAAGGTTTATTAGTTATCTCTTTTACATAATTTATCGTTTTATCGTCGGCTTTAATTATTCCGTTCATTGCTCCGGCTTCAATAGCCATATTCGTCAAAGTCATTCTCTCGTCAATACTTAAATCGAATACCGCTTCCCCGTCGAATTCGAGAGAGCGATAAGTCGCTCCGTCGGTAGTAATATCGCCCAATATTTGAAGAATCATGTCTTTTGCGGTTATATATGGAGGTAATTCGCCTTGAAAAATGAATTTCATACTTTCCGGAACTTTCTCCCATATTTTCCCCGTTCCGAGTATAAAAGCGGCATCGGTATTGCCTACTCCGGTTGAAAACAAACCGAATGCTCCCGATGTGCAGGTATGCGAATCTGACCCGAAGAGCGCTGTTCCCGGAATATTATATCCTTCCTCCGCCAGCGCGATGTGACATACTCCTTTATAACGTTCCGTGCCAACGTCATAGAAATTCGGCAGATTTTCGTCGGAAGCGAATTTACGGAGTATTTCAATATTTCTGTTTGCCTGCGCGTTTTGAGTAAAAATGTAGTGATCCGGGAAAATTACCAACTTATTTTTATCCCATACTTTAGCGTTTTCACCGAATTCCCTCCTCCAAATTTCAATTGCCGGCGGACCGCATACATCGTGAGTCATCAGCACATCAACATTTAACCATATATTTTCCCCCGGAGAAACGAACTCTTTTCCCGCGGATTTAGCCAAAATTTTTTCAGTAATAGTCATTCCCATAATTTCCCTTACACAGCTTGTGAAATTGAATCGTCAATTTCTTTATTTTCGTCAATAAATTGTTTTTTCTGGCTCAATGCAGAGAGATAAGCCTTTGCCGAAGCTTCGATTATATCCGTCGAAACTCCTCTGCCGGTGAATGAAAGCAGGGAATTTCTCACCCTTACGAGCGCCTCTCCGAGAGCTTGACGACCGGAAGTAACCGACCGGACTTGATATGATTCGATTTCGGAATTTATCCCAAGCGCGCGGTCAATAGCGTTAAAAACCGCGTCAACCGGTCCGTCTCCAACGGCGGAATCCTCCTCCATTGATTCTCCGGAACGTATTCTTACAACTGCAGTAGGAATGGAATTAGAACCTGCGGAAACTTGAAGATACTCAAGATTAAAGCATCCGTATTCATTTTCCGCTTTGTCCCCCATCAATATCCGTAAATCGTCGTCAAATACCTCTTTCTTTTTGTCCGCCAAATCGGTAAAAACTTCATAAACCTTATCAAGTTCAGATTCTCCCGGATTATACCCCAATTCGTTCAATCTGGCTTTTAGTCCGTGTTTTCCTGAATGTCGTCCAAGAACAATCTTATTTTGCGGAATTCCGACACTTTCCGGGGTCATTATTTCGTAAGTTTCTCTATTTTTAAGAACTCCGTCCTGATGTATTCCCGATTCGTGCGAGAAAGCGTTCTCGCCCACTATCGCTTTATTTCTTTGAATAACAATTCCGGTAAAAGCGGAAACCATTTTACTCGAATTATAAATTTCTTTTGTGTTGATGTTTGAATAATAATTATATAAATCCTTCCGAACATTCAAAGCCATCACCAATTCCTCGAGAGATGCGTTACCGGCTCTTTCTCCTATACCGTTTATAGTGCATTCAACCTGTCTCGCGCCGTGTTCAATTGCCGAGAGAGAATTTGCCACCGCTAACCCAAGATCGTTATGACAGTGAACGCTGATAACGGCTTTTTCAATTCCTTTTACCCTGCTCCGCAATTCGGATATTTTCCTTCCGAACTCGCTCGGCATTGTGTATCCGGTTGTATCAGGGATATTGATTGTTGTCGCTCCGGCTTCAATAGCCGCTTGCACTACATCAACCAAATAACCGATATCCGTTCGTCCGGCGTCTTCGGCGGAAAATTCAACGTCGTCTGTAAAAGTTTTAGCGTAAGAAACGGCATCGTAGGACATTTTGAGAACCGTTTTTCTCTTTTCGCTTAAATCCGCGCCGTATTTCGGATGACCGAATTTGCCTAAAATATGATAGTCGGAAGTGCTGCTGAATGTATGAATTCTCGGTTTTTTCGCCGGAGCAAGCGCGTCTGCCGCGGCTTTTATATCTTTTTCACTCGCTCTCGACAGTCCGGTTATTATAACGTCCACTTCTTCGGCAATTCTCCTAACAGCTTCAAACTGAGCCGGGGAAGATATCGGAAATCCAGCTTCAATAACGTCAACTTTCAATCTTGCTAATTGATGCGCGATTTCAAGTTTTTCGTGAACATTCAATGATGCTCCCGGAGATTGTTCTCCATCCCTTAAAGTCGTATCAAAAATTATTATTCTATTGTCTTCCATCATTTTTCCCTTAATTAAAGTGTAAATACCTGGATTGCTTCATCGGCGTAAATTTTCTCAAATTCTTCGATGATAAGAAAGGTCATCTCTTTGGTATTCACCATTTTATTTCCGTCGCTGTAAATATCAGCCGTTCTGTAACCGGCGGATAATACCGAGTCGATAGCTTTATCAAGCAATTCTGCGGCTTTATCCATTTGGAAAGAATATTTCAGCATCATTCCCGCCGAAGCGATGGCTGCGATAGGATTAGCTTTATTTTTCCCCGCAATATCGGGCGCGCTTCCATGAACCGGCTCGTAAAGAGCGTATTTTGAGCCTATTGACGCCGACGGCAGCATTCCCAAGCTTCCGGTAAGCATAGCGGCAATGTCGCTGAGAATATCTCCGAATAAATTCGACGTCAGCAATACGTCAAACTGCCCAGGCTCTCTAACCATCTGCATGGCGGCATTATCAACATACAAATGAGATAACTCAACCGAAGAATATTCCGACTTATGCAATTCGCTGACCGTCTGACGCCAGAATTGAGAGACTTCGAGAACATTGGCTTTGTCCACCGAAACAACTCTGCTATCGCGCTGTTTAGCGTATTCAAAAGCCAATCGAGCTATTCTAACTATCTCTTCTTTTGCATAGCGCATCGTATTCCACCCTTCTTCATGGCTAATTCCTCTCGGCTCGCCGAAATATATGCCTCCGGTAAGTTCGCGTAAAATCAGAATATCCGTATCTTTAACCACTTCCGGTTTTAACGAAGAAGCGGATAGCATTGAAGAATACACTTTTGCAGGACGCAGATTAGCGTACAGTCCGAGAGCTTTTCGTATTTTCAGCAGAGCCGCTTCGGGTTTTTTATCGTGCGGTAAATTTTCCCATTTTGGTCCGCCTACCGCTCCGAGTATAACCGCGTCCGAGTTATAACATTCCGATAAAGCATCGTCTGTAAGCATATCGCCGAATTTCTCATAACTTACGCCGCCGATAAGTTTTTCGGAAAATTCAAAACTAACGTTGAATTTTTCGCCGATAAATTTCAGCACTTTTACAGCCGCCGAAACAACTTCGGGTCCTATTCCGTCTCCCGGAAGTAAAGATATCTTATACATTTTTTTCTCCTAATTCCCTTTTAACCAGCTCATCATTTTTCTTAATTCGGCGCCGACCTTTTCGATAGGATGCGAAGCGAATTCCTCTCGAAGTTTTTTCAGTTCAGGCTGACCTTTTTTATTTTCTTCAATCCATTCTTCCGCAAATTGTCCTGATTGAATTTCTTTCAGTAATTTTTTCATTTCTTTCTTTGTTTCTTCCGTAATAAGTCTTTTGCCTTTCATTAATCCGCCGTATTCCGCGGTATCGCTAACCGAATAATTCATACGTGATAATCCGCCTTCATAATAGAGGTCCACAATAAGTTTCAGTTCGTGCATACATTCAAAATACGCCAATTCGGGCGGGTATCCGGCTTCGGTTAAAGTTTCGAATCCGGCTTTAATTAAATACTCCGAACCTCCGCAAAGAACCGCTTGTTCGCCGAATAGATCTGTTTCCGTTTCGTTTTTGAACGTTGTTTCAATCACCCCGGCTCTCGTGCCGCCAATTCCTTTTGCCCATGCAAGCGCCGTTTCCAACGCTTTACCCGAATAATCCTGCGCCACGGCGATAAGGCACGGAGTTCCGCTGCCCTGCTCGTAAGTGCGTCTTACAAGATGTCCGGGACTTTTCGGAGCAATCATTATAACGTCAACATTTTCCGGCGGTTTAATTTGATTGTAAAGAATATTAAACCCATGCGCGAAAGCAAGCGTATTGCCTTCTCTGAGATATGGCGCTATTTGGGATTCGTAAACTTCTTTCTGAGTTTGATCAGGCAGTAAAATCATTACCACGTCCGCCCAATCCGATACTTCGGAAACAGTCATCACCTTCAAACCGGCTTCCTCCGCTTGAGATCTTCTGGAACTATCGGTTCTCAATCCAACTGCAACATTCATTCCGCTTTCTTTTAAATTGAGCGCGTGAGCGTGACCTTGACTGCCGAAACCCAACACTCCGATTTTTTTCCCGCTCAGTACGTCCAAATTCGCGTCCGAATCGTAAAATACTTTCATAAAATTAACTCCTTAAATTTATTTATTCGTTGATGAAATTTGTTCGCCTCTTTTAAGAACCACAGTACCCGAACGAGCCATTTCTTTAATACCGAAAGGACTCAAAACGTTAACCGCGGCTTCAATTTTATCCGGCGGTCCGGTAATTTCGAGCATCATTGTTTTATTATTAACATCTACTATTTTCCCTCGGAATATTTCGTTAACGTCCATTAGTTCCGACCGTGTGGATTTAGTGTAATTAACCGTAATTAATGCGAGTTCTCTTTCTACTTTAGTCTGCCCCGACAAGTCGAACACTTTGATTGTGTCTATTAGCCTGTTGAGCTGTTTTACTATCTGTTCGATAAGTTTATCGTCGCCTTTTGTAACAATTGTCATTCTGGATATTTTCGGGTCTTCCGTTTCTCCGATTGACATACTTTGAATATTAAAACCTTTCGCGCTGAACATAGTTACAACTCGGTTAAAGGTTCCAAATTTATTTTCCGCTAATACTGAAATAACGTGTCGCATAATTAAATTAACCTCCCCGGGTCTAACCTACGTGTAATCATATCGGATAAAGAAGCTCCGGCGGGAACAATCGGGAAAACCATATCTTCTTTAACAACTTTAAATTCTATAAATACGGGACCTTCATTATAATCCATCGCTTCATTAAGCAGAGATTCCACATCATCGGGCGATTCGGTAAAATACGATTTAATGCCGAATGCCTGCGCTAATTTGAAGAAGTCCGGATTACTTGCGGAAAGGTCTGTGAAAGAATATTTCTCCGCGTGAAAGAGTTCCTGCCACTGCCTAACCATTCCTAAGAAACTATTGTTCAAAAGAATAAATTTTATAGGAAGTTTATAATAAACCGCCGTGGCTAATTCTTGAATATTCATTTGAATTCCGCCGTCGCCGTTGACGGAAATGACGGGACGGTCTTTAACGGCAAATGCGGCGCCTATTGCAGCCGGCACGGAAAATCCCATTGTTCCTAATCCGCCGCTTGTTAAATGAGAACGCGGGTGTTTGAATTTATAATATTGCGCCGTCCACATCTGGTTCTGTCCCACATCTGTAACAACAATGGCTTCGCCTTTTGTTATATCGGATATTTTTGAAAGAACATATTCCGCGCGCAGTCTCCCGTCCGACGTTTCAAACGTAAGCGGGCAGTCGTTTTTCCACTGTTCAATCTGTTCCCACCATTCTTTTGTATCCGGTTTTTTGTTGATTTCACTTGCCAATTCGGCAATCACATGCTTTACGTCGCCTACAATCGGAAGGTCAACCATTACATTTTTATCGATACAGGTTGGATCGATATCAACATGAATTTTTTTCGAGTAAGGAGAGAACGAATCAAGATTACCCGTAACTCTATCGTCGAATCTGGCGCCGAGCGAGATAAGCAGATCGCAATTATTAACGGCTTGATTTGCCCAATACGTTCCGTGCATCCCCAACATGCCGAGCGATTGCGAATCCGTACCGGGGAAAGCTCCCAAACCCTGAAGCGTCATTGTAACCGGCAGATTATTCTCTTTAGCAAGCAGATGCAGTTCTCTGTTTCCTCCGGACATTATAACACCCCCTCCAACATAAAGCAGAGGACGTTTTGCTTCCTGAAGCATATGGGCGGCTTTTTTTATTTGATTAAGGTGACCGTGATATTTCGGTTTGTAGCCTCTTAATTCAACCTCTTCGGGATATTCGAATATTGTTTCTTTTTTTATCACGTTTTTCGGCAGATCGACCAGAACCGGACCGGGTCTTCCGGTTGTGGCTATATAGAACGCTTTCTTAATTGTTTCCGCTAATTCGGAAATATCTCTGACGAGAAAATTATGCTTTGTAATCGGGCGCGTAATGCCGACAATATCGGCTTCCTGAAAAGCGTCGTTTCCAATCAATTGCGTAGGCACTTGTCCGGTAAAAACGACAATAGGCACTGAATCCATATAAGCGTCGGCTATGCCGGTAACCGTATTTGTGGCTCCCGGACCGGAAGTAACCAAAACAACTCCGGGTCTTCCGGTTGCTTTAGCGTAACCTTCCGCCATATGAGTGGCGCCCTGTTCGTGACGCACAAGAACGTGTTTTATATCTGTAACGTCGTACAATTTTTCATATAACGGCAAAGTAGCGCCGCCGGGGTAGCCGAAAATAATATCGACATTTTCTCTGCGAAGACATTCGAAAAATATTTCCGCGCCGGTCATTTTCAATTTATTATTAGTCATAACTTTCCCTTTTGATTATTTATATTTTGAGTATCGCGCCTGTGTTAGCAGATGTAACCATTTTTGAGTATCGGGCTAAGTAGCCCTTTTTAATTTTAGGTTCAAATTCCGGCAGATTATTCAATCTTCGGTTTATTTCTTCGTCGCTAAGATCAACATTAAGCTGATTATTCGGTATATCAATATTGATAATATCTCCGTTTTCCAGCGCCGCTATAGGTCCGCGTTCCGCCGCTTCGGGAGAAACATGACCGATACATGCGCCTCTTGTTCCTCCGGAAAATCTGCCGTCTGTAATTAATGCCACTTTGTCGCCAAGACCCATTCCCATTATTAAACTTGTCGGCGAGAGCATTTCCGGCATTCCCGGTCCTCCTTTCGGACCTTCATAACGAATGACTATAACATCTCCGGGACTAACTTCATTATTTTTAATTCCTTCGAGAACTTCGTCTTGGGATTCAAAAATTACGGCGGGACCTTTATGAACGAGCATTTTTTCATCTACGGCGCCAATTTTAACTATGGAACCGTCAGGCGCCAAATTTCCGAAAAGCACAGCCAATCCTCCGGTTTTTCGGAAAGGTTCTTCAACCGTGCGGATAACTTTAGGATTTTTAATTTCCGCGTTTTTGATATTTTCGCCCAGCGTATCTCCGGTAACTGTAATCGTGTCCAAATCCAAAACGCCATCTAATTTTGAGAGTTCATTTAGAATTGCCGAAATACCGCCGGCGTTGTCAATATCCTCAATGTGAACATCTTTAACTGCGGGAGAAACTTTGCATATATACGGCACTCGTTTTGAAAGTTCATTAAGCTGATGAAGGTCAAAATCAATTTCCGCCTCATTTGCAATTGCTAAAGTATGAAGCACCGTGTTCGTACTGCCGCCCATAGCCATATCTAAAGCATAAGCGTTAAGCAGAGAATTTTTTGTTAAAATATCGGAGGGTTTTATATCTTTTTCGATCAATTTGAGTATTTGAGCGGAAGCGGTTCTTGCTAATTCCGTTCTTTTTTCCGAGACTGCTAAAATGGTACCGTTGCCGGGGAGAGCCAGACCTAAAGCTTCCATCAGACAGTTCATCGAATTAGCCGTAAACATTCCCGCACACGAACCGCAAGTGGGACAACCGAAACTTTCCAATTCGTAGAGTTCATCGCCGTTAATTTCCCCGGTTTGATACTTGCCGACACCTTCAAAAACAGAAATCAGATCAATTTTCTCTCCGTTTTTAGACTCGCCCGCTTTCATCGGTCCGCCCGAAATAAAAATAGTCGGAACGTTTACCCTAACTGCGCCCATTATCATTCCGGGAACAATTTTATCACAGTTCGGGATGCAGACTAAACCGTCGAGCCTGTGAGCGTTCGCTACAGTTTCAACCGAATCGGCAATCAATTCGCGGCTGGCAAGCGAGTAGCGCATACCGATATGTCCCATCGCTATACCGTCGTCAACTCCGATTGTGTTAAATTCAAAAGGAATACCGCCCGCTTCGCGAATCGCTTCCTTTACTTTTCTTCCAAGTTCCTGAAGATGCACATGCCCGGGAATCAGATCGATATATGAGTTACAGACTCCGATAAACGGCTTATCAAAATCGTCATCGTTTTTAATTACTCCCGTCGCTCGCAGCAAACTTCTGTGAGGAGCTTTGTCGTAGCCTTTTTTAATTAAATCGGAACGCATAATACCTCGAAAAATTATTTTTAATAATTCCTCAAATACTCTTGCCGGGTTTGTCAACCCCTAAGATTTAATATACGCGATGATTATATTTTAGAGATTGACAATAAGTTATTAGCTAATAATTAGAATTAGGCTAATAATAATTGCTATCCCTAGGATTAGAATATCTAAAGAAAGGATTTCTCTGTTAAGTATAACTCCAGCTCTTCTGAGACCTAATCTCGAAGCGCCGTTTATTGGAACAATATTTAATTTTGCGCTAAACATAATAAATAATTGAGACAAAACTACGGCGGGGCGGTTCTAATGTCAAGAAATATTTTCATTTTTTTTAATTTTTATTTTTTATGCATCGATTGGAGGAATAGCTAAACCTCAATATTTATAGGCGCATTCGGCATATTCAGCCATTAATATCGAAGCGGAGAAAAAATATTTGTGAATAAATATTCAGATAACCCTTGAAAGGAGCTGAATTACTTCATATAATTCGCATCAAAGAAATTGAGAATAATCATGAAAGTTTTAAAGTTCGGCGGTTCTTCGGTTGCAAATGCCGATAGGATTAGATCGGTAATAGAAATATTAAAACGCTACCACGACGAGAAAAAACGCTATGCGGTTGTCTTTTCAGCGTTCGGCGGCGTAACGGATGAGTTAATTAAATTAGCCGAATCCTCGCGAATAAATGATAAAGCATATTACAGTATTTATCAGAATTTGCGTCTCCGTCATTTTAAAATCCTCGATTCCCTTTTTAAGGGGAAAGAGAATAAAACAGTTAAAAATCTTACCGGCGATTTATTCGAACAATTATTCGATATAATTCACGGAATAAATTTGCTGCGGGATTTATCCCCAAGAACTCTTGATATGGTTTTGAGCTTTGGGGAAAGACTTTCCTGCACAATTATAAGCGAAGCTATGAAAAGCGGAGGCATCGACTGCTCTTATGTTTTCAGCGCCGATTTAATTAAAACCAGCGATCATTTCGGAAATGCAAAAGTTCTATTTGATATTACGGATAAAAATATTTCCGAACATTTTGAAAAGCATCGGAATATACAAGTGATTACCGGATTTATCGGCTCCACAATTGAAGGCGAAATTACAACGTTAGGCAGAGGCGGTTCGGATTACACCGCTTCGATTTTAGGAGCTTCGCTAAACGCTGAAGAAATAGAAATTTGGACGGACGTTGACGGCATTATGACCGCCGATCCGGGTAAAGTTAAAAATGCTATTCCGCTTAAAGCCGTCACTTACCGGGAAGCGATGGAGATGTCGCACTTTGGAGCCAAGGTAATTCATCCGCCTACTATGCAGCCCGCTCTCGAGAAAAAAATAAAAATAAGAATTAAAAACACTTTTAATCCTTCATTCAAAGGGTCTGTAATCCTTGATAAAGAACCGCATCTTAAATTTAACGCAAAAGGAATATCCTCGATAGATAATATTTCTTTATTAAGAATTGAAGGCAGCGGATTGATAAGCGGAAGAAATACAACGACTCGAATTTTCGATAATCTCTGCCGCGCTAACATCCCGCTTCTCTTTATAACTCAAGGTTCGTCGGGATACAGCATCTGCTTAGGCGTTCTTCCGAAATACGGAACAAAAGCAAAAGACGTTATTGCGAACGAATTGAAATTAGAAATGATTGAAGGTTTAATAAATGAAATAATATTGGAAGAGAAACTTGCTCTTCTCGCCGTTGTTGGGGAAGATATGCGCGCGACGCCGGGTATTTCCGGAACTATATTCAACAGTCTCGGAAAAAACGGAATCAATATTAAAGCGATAGCTCAAGGATCTTCCGAGCTTAACGTTTCGTGCGTAATAAAAAATGACGACCTGCGGAAGGCGTTAAATGTGATTCACAATGCAATGTTCCTTTCCGAAAATAAGGTTGTAAATATTTTTATGGCGGGACCCGGCTTAGTGGGCGGAGCGCTGTTAAATTATTTTCATGAGAAATCGGACTTTTTGAATAACCGCCTTGCGACTAAATTCAGATTAGCCGGATTGGCAAACAGCAGAAAAATGCTGTTCGATAAGACGGGAATAAAGTTTGACGAATGGAAGTCGATACTTGATGGAAACGGTCTGCCTTCCGATTCCGATAAATTCATTGACGAAATGATCGACATGGATTTAGCGAATACAATTTTTGTGGATTGCACGGCAAACAAAACGTTTATAAATAGATATAAAGATATTCTCGGTTCCAGCTTTTCAATCGTTACGCCGAATAAAATAGCCAACTCGATGGATTATTCATTTTACGAAGAGCTGCGCAATGTTGCCTCCGAGCATTATTCGCAATTTAAGTATTCGGCTAATGTCGGCGCGGCTTTGCCCGCTGTTAATACAATTCGGAGACTGATAAATTCAGGCGAGAAGATTCACAAACTCGAAGGGATTCTATCCGGCTCGCTGAGTTTTATTTTCAATGCTTTTCAGCCAGGCTCCAAATTGAGCGACATAGTAAAAGACGCGCGAGATAAGGGATTTACCGAACCCGACCCGCGCGACGATTTAAGCGGATTGGATGTAGCGAGGAAATTGTTGATTCTTTTGCGCGAAGCGGGATACAGAATTGAACTGGACGAATTAAAAGTTGAAAGCCTTGTACCCCCTAAAGCGAAAGATACCGACGTAGATACTTTTTTTGAAATACTCGAATCGGAAGACGACGTTTATTTAAGTAAATTATCGGAAGCCGAAAAAGAAGGGGAAAAAATGAAGTTCATTGCGAAGTATGAGAACGGGAAAGCCGAAGTCGGATTGAATTTAATCGGTTCCTCTCACCCGTTTTGGAATTTAGACGGAGCGGAAAATATAATAGCTATTTATTCTGATAATCATTCGGATATTCCCCTTGTATTACGGGGTAAAGGCGCGGGCGCAGAATACACAGCGTTCGGAATATTCAGCGATATAATTGAAATTACTAAATATTTAGGTTGATAAATGGAAAAAATTAAAGTAGGAATTCTCGGCGCAACCGGAAGCGTAGGACAAAAATTCATCGAATTACTATCCGACCATCCTTGGTTTGAGATAAACGAGCTTGCCGCTTCGGAGCGTTCCGCGGGGAAAAAATACAGCGACGCGGTTAAATGGATAATGAATTCACCCTTGGAAGACAGATTAAAAAATATGACCGTAAAAAAGTGCGTTCCCGAACTTGAATCGAAAATATTATTTTCGGCATTAGATTCAAGCGTTGCGGGAGAATTGGAAACTTCATTTGCGCGCGCGGGTTACTGCGTAATCTCAAACGCAAGGAATCATCGTTTCGACGAGGATGTTCCGCTCATTATACCCGAAGTAAACCCGCAGCATCTTCAATTGGTAAATTCTCAGAATTATGGACCGGGATGCATCGTGACTAATCCCAATTGTTCAACTATTGGATTTGTAACCGCCGTAAAACCATTGAATGATTTGTTCGGCATCGAAAAGCTGAACGTCGTTACTATGCAGGCAATTTCAGGCGGCGGTTATCCGGGCATACCTTCCTTGGATATAGTTGGAAACGTAATTCCCTTTATTCCCGGCGAAGAGGAAAAAATGGAAAAAGAACCGCTGAAAATACTCGGACAGTTCAAGGACAACCGAATTAATTACGCCGGTATGACTATCAGCGCTCAATGCAACAGAGTTCCGGTTATTGACGGACATACCGAAACAGTGCAGATAAAATTCAGGAATAAACCTTCCTTGGAAGAACTCATGGACGCTTTTAATAATTTCTCGGCAAAGCCTCAGGAGTTGAATTTGCCCAGCGCTCCCAAAAGACCTCTTATTTATTTGGATAATCCATTTGCGCCGCAGCCGCGAATCCATTCAGGATACGGTAACGGCATGAGCGTTTCAATCGGCAGGCTTCGCGAATGCAGTTTATTCGACTATAAATTTGTGGTTCTCTCTCACAATACAGTTAGAGGAGCCGCTGGAAATACTATTTTAATCGCGGAACTGATGAAAGCCGAACAACTTTTTGATAAATATTTAAGTTGAGACGCCGCGAATATTCATTCATCTTATTAAATAAGCCGAATAATATTAAATTATATAAAAATATATTTCGTTTTACTATTGACAAGTAAATATTTTTGTTTTAAGTTTGCCCTTAATATTTGCAGATATTAAATCGCCAAAAGCGATAAAGTTCTTTTCTTACGATAATTAACAGGTTCTTATCAAGAAAGGCTGAGGGATCAGGCCCTATGAAGCCTTGGCAACCGCCCATTTGGGAAAGGTGCCAATTCCTGCCCTATATTTAGGGAAAGATGAGAGAGTTGGAATTAGTATATATATTTTTATTAAACCTCCTCGGAAATCTTTCCTGTGGAGGTTTTTTTTTGCTTAAATTTAGAACAACCGGCAGAAAAAAGGACTTTCCACAAGGAGCGCCTAACGGTTTGCGGGATTTTTAATACTAATTTCTCTTTCAAACTCATTGCACTTTAATATAGGAATAAATTTATAATTAAATAATGAGTTAAGTTTCATCAATGCTGCGGCGTTTTTTCAATGAGAACAACCGCAGCATACAAAATGGAGAAAAGAGATGAGTGAAATAGTAAAAGAAGTGATTTCAGCCAATCAAGAATATGCCGAAAGTTTTGGCGAAAAAGGAGCTTTGCCGATGCCTCCGAAAAAGCGTTTGGCTATTTTAACGTGTATGGACGCGCGATTAGACCCGGCTAAATTTGCCGGATTAAAAGAAGGCGACGCTCACGTAATTAGAAACGCCGGCGGCAGGGCGAGCGACGACGCAATTCGTTCGTTAGTTATTTCCTACAAACTTCTCGGCACTCGGGAATGGCTTGTTATACACCATTCCGATTGCGGTATGGAAACCTTCAGTAATGAGATAATGGCGGATTTGCTCAAGAACAGCCTGAAAACCGCTACCGTTGACGAAAACGGCTGGCATGATTCGGGCAATAACGAAGGAACTTATGACGGCAAGTTCGTCGAATGGCTTACAATCAGAGACCAAAGGCAAAGCGTACTGGAAGATGTTTTAAGAATTAGGAACAATTCTTTGGTACCGAACGATATTCCCATATACGGCAGTATCTTCGACTGTAAAACCGGGAAACTTATAGAAGTGCCGGAGGCTACTGAAGCCGGTAAGGTAAGATAAATTATTTTTACGGTAACCTAATCTGCTCAAAACCGTACGCTTCGGCTCTACGGTTTTGGGCGGAAAGTTACTCAAAGCGTTTACAATTTTTTGACTTAATGAAAAAATAAGAAATTAAAATTTTAGGAGTATAAAATGAACACATTTTTGAAAGATAAAAAATATCGTTATGAAACACTGCAATTACACGCGGGACAGGAACCGGATACGGCAACTAATTCGCGCGCTGTGCCTATTTATCAAACGACGTCGTATAATTTTAACGATTCCGAACACGCCGCTAATTTATTCGGACTAAAAGAATTCGGCAATATTTACACCCGAATTATGAATCCGACAAACGACGTTTTTGAAAAACGAATTGCCGCCCTCGAAGGAGGAATCGCCGCGTTATCAACCGCATCGGGACAGGCGGCGGAACATCTTGCAATAACTAATTTAGCTCAAGCGGGCGATAACATTGTTTCGACAAGTTATTTATACGGCGGCACTTATAATTTATTCAAAGTAACGCTCCCGCGTCTCGGTATTGACGTTAAATTTGTCGACGGCGACGATCCGGCTGAATTCGAAAAACTAATAGACGAAAATACCAAAGCTCTTTATTTGGAGACAATAGGAAATCCGAAATTAAACGTGCCGGATTTTGAAGCGATTGCCGACATCGCTCATCAAAACGGAATACCTTTGGTAGTTGACAATACTTTCGGCGCCGCAGGATTTCTATCTCGTCCGATTGATCACGGAGCGGACATTGTTGTCGCTTCCGCTACTAAATGGATTGGAGGACACGGAACTTCGATTGGAGGAGTAATAGTAGATTCCGGTAATTTTGATTGGGGAAACGGTAAATTTCCATTATTCACAGAACCGTCGCCCGGTTATCACGGATTAGTTTTCAACGACGTTTTCGGGAAAGGCTCTCAATTTGGGAATATAGCATTTATTATCCGCGCCCGTGTAGAAGGCTTGCGAGATTTCGGTCCGGCTCTCTCCCCTTTCAATTCATTTCTATTTCTGCAAGGGATTGAAACCCTTTCTCTCAGAGTTGAACGCCACGCGAGCAACGCTTTAACCTTGGCGAATTGGCTCGAAGATCATCCATCAGTTGAATGGGTTTGGTATCCCGGACTTGAAAATCATCCGTCACATTCCAATGCAAAAAAATATTTGCGTTCCGGATTATTCGGTTCTATATTGTCTTTTGGAATTAAAGGCGGAATCGAAGCCGGAAAGAAATTTATCGACAATGTTAAATTGGCAAGTTTACTAGCTAATGTAGGCGACGCGAAGACTCTCGTAATACATCCAGCGTCAACTACACACCAGCAGTTAAGCGACGCCGAGCAGAAGAGTTCCGGAGTTTTGCAGGAACAGGTTAGAGTTTCAGTCGGGATCGAGCATATTGACGATATAATTGAAGATTTCGACAACGCGCTTAAAATTTCCAATCAAGATGGAGTGAATAATGAATAAGATATTAGCAAATAAAATTAATGCTTTGGCTGAAGCCATAACGGACGACGCCGAAAACGCAAAAGTTGCATTCTCCGTAAGAAGTCATCTTGTTGATAACGTTCTTGCGAATGTTTCGATAAGAAAATTTAATTTTAATGTGGACGAACCGAAAGAATTGGGAGGAACGGATATAGCTCCTAACCCAGTCGAACTCGTTTTAGCGGCGTTAGCTTCCTGCCAGGAAATAGCGTTCTCGGCTTTTGCCGCTCACCTTGGAATTGAAATTGAACATGTAAAGGTAAACGTTAAGGGAAACTTGGATTTACGCGGATTCCTCGCTATTGAAGATTCGGTTTTTCCGGGGTTTCAATACATTGAATACGAAACTGTCATAACTTCAAACGAACCGGGGGAAATAATTGAAAACCTTGTTGAAATAGTTGGAAAACACTGCCCGGTTTTGGATACTTTGGTTAGACCGGTTTCCGTTAAAGGTAATGTTAAAATTAAAAAAAGTACTGTCGCCGCATAAATGAAAAACGAAAATGTTTCACAAAATAGCGGCTCGTTAATTTCGGCGCACACTAAATTCATTAAGCTGTTCTCTAAGGATCCATTCGAATTTGAATCCGGAGAACGGCTTAATAATTTGGAAATAGCGTATCAGACTTACGGCAAATTAAACGAGACCGGCGATAACGCCATATTGATTTGTCATGCCTTAACGGGCAACGCGCACGCCGCGGGAATTATTACAAACGGCGAGATTGAAAACTCAAAAAAACATTATTTATTGAATAAATATAATGAGATGTTTGCAGGCAAATCCGGCTGGTGGGACCCGCTGATAGGCAAAGGAAAATTATTCGATACGGAAAAATATTTCATCGTTTGTCCGAATATTTTAGGTAGCTGCTACGGAACTTCGGGTCCGGCTAGTAATGATCCGAATACCGGTAAACTTTTCGGGATGAATTTTCCGGTCGTAACGGTAAGAGATATGGTTAATTTGCAGAAAGCTCTGCTTGATAATTTGAATGTTTCCGGTCTGATAACTGTCGCAGGAGGTTCGTTGGGCGGAATGCAGGTTTTGGAATGGGCGTTAATGTACCCCGATTTCCTCCAATCGATTATTCCAATCGCAACATCAGCCGCACATTCCGCTTGGGCAATGTCTCTTAACAAAGCCGCGAAGGAAGCCATAATTTCTGACCCAAATTGGAACGGAGGTAATTACAAAGAACAACCCGCGGCGGGTCTTTCGCTCGCTCGTCAAATTGCTATGATTTCATACCGAGCGTTTCCCTCTTTTAATCAAAAATTCGGTAGAAAGATACAAAACGGGATTGAAGACAGAAAACAATTTCAAATTGAAAGTTACCTTGATTATCAAGGCGAAAAATTAATAAAGCGTTTCGACGCCAACACTTATCTCTATCTGGCAAACGCGATGGATATGCACGACGTCGACAAAGATAGAGGAACTATTGAGGAAGTTCTTGGGAGTATTACGATTCCGTCGATGTGCGTGGGAATTGATTCGGATATTCTCTATCCGGCGGAGGAACAAAAAGATATAGCTGAAAAATTATCTAATTCAATTTATAAAGAAATTTCTTCTCCGCACGGACACGACGCGTTCTTAATTGAATTTGATCAGCTTGAAGCTATTATTAAACCGTTTATTCTTGAACTGTGACTATAAAAGCGTCCTTAAAAACATCTATTCCCCATAATTCATCGCGTACTTTTTCGGCTTCGTTTTTTGAATCGAATTTAGGCAGACGAATTACCCACAATTTCAAATCGTTGTTAAAGGAGATATTCATCGGGAATTTGCTTTTCGGCTGATTCATCAGTTTAAATCTCTCGGCTCTTTCCTCGGTAGTAAACGCCCCAAGTTGAACAAAGTAGATGAAAGATTGATTTTCCACCTCCGCTTTCGGCTGCTCTAAAAAAAGAGAATCGTTTACGGATTCGTTTGAAACAGATGATGAATCTCCCGTTACGCTCGATACGTCGTCGAATACATATACCTGCTCTCCCCCGCCGGATTCCTCTTTAACTGTTTCCTGGGAAGTTGAACAAGCAAAAAATAATAGCGACGTAAAAATAAGTGAAATTAATTTTTTCATTCTGCAACCGTCAAAATAATTAAGGGGTGATAAATCACCCCTTAAAATAAAACAAATTAATATAAAACATTGTCGAATGTACCGGGATCGGCTATTGGAATACCGAATTCACTGAACTGAATTCTCTTACCGAAATCCAAACTTCCCGGAATAGTGGAGACGTCAATTTCAGGAATTGTCGCTTTCATGTTTGCATTTATAGCTTTAATAAATTCATTAGCTATAATTGCGTAGCCCTGGCTTGTAGGATGAACGCCGTCGAGGCTGAACAAACCGCCCGTTACATACATTGTAGTAAAAGTAACGCCGTTAGCATTTAAACCGTTTGCAGCGACACCATTGAAAAATGTATTCATATCAACGAGAGTAAATCCATGAGCTGCCGTAATCGCTGCAATAGCGTCGTTGAATCCTTGTATTTGCGTCGCCACCGTATCAATTTCCAGCGGGTCTAATACATACGCGTCCGGGAATGGATTGGCGGGAGATAAGCCGAATGCTTGAGTAGTATCTAAACCGGGAAACGCTGAAACGGGTATTCCGTTATCTCTATAAAATTTCCCTGTCGGCTGTCCAATCAACGAGGCATAAGAACTGGAAGCTAAAGTAAGCATTACATCTCCGGTTAACAACGCCGTTGTAGTGGCAAGATTAGTTGGAGCTGTAGCGCCTAATTCTCCGTGAGTGTTATAAAAAACGCCGAAAGCCTTGCCCGCGTCAACAAAAGGCTGAATAGCTAAAGCGGTAGTGGGACCAACGGTTCTAAAAAACGGAATAGCCGTAACAGACGGAATATTTGCGCATAAAATCTTAGCATTGGTTACAGCTAAGGAATCGAGAAGCTGGTTATACAAGAACTGGAAAGTAGGAATGGGAGTATAAGCTTTTTTACCGCCGGTAGTGGCATAACCGAGGATATCGTTGTTGCCTATCCAAAGAGTCATTAAAGTTGCTTTGAGAGCTTTTGCCTGCTGTACCGGTGTGCCTATATGCCTAAGAATTAAATCGAATAGCGGATTATTCGTGATAGGATCAGTATCAGTATCCTTTGTGTTCAACATATGCCACAAAACCGCTCCGGGAACGCCGAGATTATTATACGGCGCGGCATAAGTCGTATTGAGCGGAGTCCCTTGATTCGGATTGTTTGTAACAGCAAACGGAGAAAGGGATTTTATCTCGATTCTTCCGTCACCGCTTAAACCCGGATCGCTAACAAGAGGCTGCTCGAACTTAGCCCCAACCTGTCC